>CAYNQP010000579.1:0-3113 GCA_964399325.1 uncultured Pirellulales bacterium | reverse complement strand
TTCTGAAGGAAATGGGCTGCGGCCAGGAACCCCCCGATGACCAGGATCGCTAGGACGGCACCGGCCTTGCGGACATACTTGGCTTTGGCGAACATGCTCTTGACGTCCTTGGCGCGTTTGCCGATCAGGATTCGGTCCAGTACTCGCACCCAGGTCTTGGAGTACCACTTTCGGAATTTCTCCGATTTCTGGTCGATCTTGACCATCATATGGCGGAAATTGATGACCACGAAGGCGAGCATCAACCCCGCTGCCGCGCCGATGACAGGTCCGACGACCAGCGCCCCGGCCATCGAGTACCTGTTGAAATCGGTTATCCCGATCACCGGGATTGCCGAAAGCGCCGCAAACAGGCCCGAAAGGTACTCCTGGGCCCACACGCCGACATGATAGAGTAGGGGGGCAGCCGCCAAGCTCACGGCTTTGCCGATGCCCAATGACAGCAGAAACAGCCCAATGTGAACGTTGAGCACGAGTACCACGACCAGCAGGGCGGTGTGCAAGCCCGACCAGCCCGGCATGAGGCCGGTCCAGAACCCCATCAGGACGGACAGAAAGATCAACGGAGGGGCCACGCTGCCCCGAAGTACGGCCAGAAGTTTGCTGATGAACCTGGGAAGAATCATATTTGTGCCCCTTAACGACTGCTTGCGGTCAATTGACGCGGATCTTGCCCGATCCATCATCCGTTACGGACTGCCAGTTGTCAATGCTCCTCTGGCGGTGGTCCGGTTCGCAAATTCCGCAAAAAAAAGCTGGTCAATTCCGAGGAAATACGCCGATAAGTGGAGTGGAAACCGTTTCATCTTTTTCTCCGGCGTCGCCGTGTTCGCGACGCCTCTTTTTTTGCGCTCGGTCATATCGTGCGGTGGGATCGCCTACGCAGGCACATGGTTCGGCCATCGTGCCATACGCGATAAGGATATTATCGGTCTACATCGGTGGTGGGTTAGCGGGCCTGCACCCCGGTCTCGGCGACGCCCTCCACGTTTCCTACGCCGGGCCAAGCCGGCAATTGGCTCCACATTGTCCCCCTTCGCTGGCGGGGGAGGGTTACTTTCATAACGGCTTCGGGCCCGAGCCGGAGTCCTGGCGATTCTCAGCCGCTAGTGTGCGGGCTTGAACGTTGTCAAGCAGGGTGCCTTCGGCGTAGCGGCTTGTCACCTGCCGTACCCAAGCGTCTTCGACGCTCCGCAGTGCGACGTCGTTCCAGCCGTGGTCTTCGTCGGTCTCGGAATCGTATTCGGACTCCAGCCAGAGGTTCTCAATCCCGACATTCGAGATGCGATTCTCGGATGAGTACGTGTAGACTTCGCCGCCTCCATACTGCTTGTCGATGGCCTGCGCGATCGGGGCATCCAGTGTGATCGCGTCCCCCGCAATGGCGATAATGATGCGTTCCCACTTGTCCTTGTAGTACGATGCGCTCCAGCCGTATTGCCGCATGTCGAGGTCGTCGATCCACGATGACTCCGCCGCCCATGTGGTCGCCGTAATTGGCGTAGGCGCCATAGACGAGTCTTCCGCCAGGATCGGGATAGGCAAGGACACTGACAGATTCATCGAACGCGGACTTGCTCGCCTCGGCGGTGCCGCCGTAGGCGCGCATGTTAGTTCGGCCCCCGTTGGGAGGAGGCTCGTCGCCGACAGGGCTGTTTGGATCGCCCGCGTCGATGCAAGGGTTGGTTATGTCGTCGATCACGCAACTGGCGCTGCTCGGGTCCCGGCGGCCCGCCCGCGACACGATCCGAGTGCAAAACCTCAGAATCTGCGTAATGAAAGGTGGTCGAGCGCGTCTATATGGCTATAATGCCGGTGTCTGTTGTGATCGCCTCCCGGTGTATATTAGGCCCATCGCGGCCGTGGTACGGGGGCTTGGGGCAGGGCTCGTGGGCGGGACGCCCACGACACGTTTGTGAAAGGATCATAGCGTGAAGCTACTTCGCGTAGTCATTATCGTCGTGGTTATCATTGGGGTTATAGGGGGCGGCGTTTTCGTGGTGGTCAAGAGGCGCGCCGCGGCCGCGGCCAAGCCGACCGTAGTCCGGGTGGAGGCGGCCCAAGTGGGCAAGCTCACCGAGATCGTCAGTGCCCCCGGCGCCATTGAGCCGAAAATCAACGTGGAGATCAGCGCCAAGACCTCCGGCCGCATCGTTGAGCTGCCCTACGATGAGGGCGACATTGTTACGAAGGGCAATCCCAAGGCGAACCCGCGGATTCCGGCGTCGGTATTGGTGCGGCTCGATTCCAAGGACCTGGAAAGCCGGCTAATCTCGGCGCAGGCCGACCGAGCCGCCCGGGCCGCCCAGATCGAAGTCGAGAAAGCCAGAATCTCCAGCCAGGAAGCCAATCTGCTGGGGCAGAAGGCCTCGCTCGAGCAGGCTCAGCGCGATTTCGAGCGACAGAGGGAATTGCTTGCCAGCCAGGATGTCAGTAAGGTCACATTCGACGAGGCCCGGCTCAAGGTTGACGATCTCAGAGCGAAATACGAGGGTGCCAAGTATAGCCTCGAAGCGGCGCAGTTGAACTTGAAAGTGCTCGCACACAATCTCGAAGCCGCCGATGCGGGCATCGAGCAGGCCAAGGAGTCGCTCAGCTACACCACCATCGCCGCACCGATCGACGGGACGATTACGCGGATCAACGCCGAGGTTGGCGAAATGGTGGTCACGGGGATGATGAACAACCCGGGCACAAAGATCCTGGAAATCGGCGACCTCTCCGAGATGCTGGTTCTCGCGCAGGTCGATGAGTCGGATGTGGGCAAGCTCAAGGTCGGCCAGACGGCGCAGGTGCACGTGCAGGCGTGGCCGGACAAGATCTTCCTGGGCAAAGTCCGCACCGTTGCCCTCAGCAACCAGATAGGCTCCCAGGGGTCCAAGTACTACGAGACGGAGATCCTCCTGGTCGATCCGAGCGAACAGATCTTCACCGGGATGACGGCCGACGTGGACATCGAGGTGACCGAGCATGAAGATGTCCTGGTTCTGCCCAGTCAGGCCGTGCTGGGGCGCGAGGTCGACGAGTTGCCGGTGGACATCCGCGATCGACTCAGCGAGGAGGAGACGAGCAAGACATTCGCCACGGTTGTCTTTGTCTACCAGGACGGCAAG
>CAYNQP010000578.1:0-3114 GCA_964399325.1 uncultured Pirellulales bacterium | reverse complement strand
TCGGCCTGATCGACCGCGTCCCGCGCATGGCGATCATCAACGCCACCGGCGCCGATACGCTCACCGACTTGGTCAATAACAAGAAGCTCCTCTGGAACGGCGGCCACGTCAACCAGCAGATCATCGACGACTACTACGACGACCTGACGGCGCGGCACTTCTCGCCGCACACGTGCGCCTCGGCAATTGAAATCTCCCGGCCGGTGAATCTCAAGAAATGCCTGCGCGCCATCGACGTGTGCCAGGGTGTGGTGCGGGCGGTGACTGACGAGGAGATCTGCGACGCCAAGGCCCTGATCGGTAAGCACGGCCTCGGCTGCGAGCCGGCGTCAGCCGCGACGATTGCGGGGCTCAAGCACCTGCTGGCCGAAGGGGTGATCGAAAAGGACCAGCGTGTCGCCTGCGTCCTGACCGGCCACGCGCTGAAGGATCCCAATGTCACCGTCGACTACCACAAGGAAAAGCAAGGCGAATTCAGCAACCCCCCGATCGAGGCCCCCAACGATCTGGCCGCGATCATCAAGCTGATCCGGTGAGCTGTTGGGCGGGGCACATCACTGTGATCGATCACCCCCCTTGCGGGCGTCCTTGCTCTCTTGTTCGCGTTCGCTGTCCCTTCGAGGAAAACCAACGAAGACATCTGAAAGACATCTGCCGGGAGGGCACGCCGCTGCAACGCAGACCGTTCGTTTGCCGAGCGCAAACCTCAATCCCGTAATCTCAAATACATTCCCGCTATGCCATCCCTCAATTTGGGCGTCCATTGAGGTGCCTGCAGGAAGAATGGGTGCCGAAAGCTGACGCGACGTCATGGGGGATCCAGGTGCAAGGTAGAAGCCGAAGTAGATGTAGTCCTGTTCTGCGGTGTGAGCCGGCAAGGGCACGTTCAGGAGCTTGAGACGCCGTACATAGGCGGCGAACTCGTCTGTCCTTCGCTTCTTGTCCTTCACTGGTGTCTTGACACGTCGCTGGACGGCCATATCCTGCCGCTGCAGGACCGACATGCGAACCAGCAGAAGAAACCATAGCGTGAAGCGGGGATCTTGCAGATGATGCGTTCTCCACGCACGGCTACGATGCACGCGTTGGCCATTAGAATCATAGGCGGTCACGTGAATCTTCTCGCTGGGAAACTCCAGCGTAATATGATCAAAGACATCAATTCGTTCACCAGCACAAATCATGTTGACACGCGGTGGTAGGACGGGCCAGAAGATCAGTCGATCATTGTCTGTTCGTGAGACCATACCGAATGGCAGTCTTAGTTGGCTCTCTGCTGATACCGTCAGTGCCAGGATTTGGCCGATCGGTTTCCCATCCCTTAGAAGTTGTCGAAGAGGACGAAGCCAAAGCGATGAGTCAGAGCCTATATCGTTGTTCTCTCGGAACAAGCGAGCAGCATCGTCATCATTGTGTACTCTATCGTTCATCTGCGTACCCCGGGACAGATTCCGGCGATCAGCCGTGGCTGGTTTCACCGCTGCAGCGCGCCGCCGCCGATGAAGCGGCATCGCTAGCCCCGTTCGATGAGGAACGTCTCCAAGTCCGCCGGCACGAGGAAGAGTGATCTCATTTGCGAAGCCTCGCAAACCAGCGTTGCTGCTCGACGAGGCCCGATGTGGCGAGCGGTTTCGCAGGCGTCGGAGAACTGTTCGATAGCCGCGGCCGTATCGGTGTTGCGTATGGCTTCACGGCGCAGCCGCTCCAGCAGGGGAGCCGCCACCTTCCAATTGCGAATGCACTGGCGGACACGTTGTTTCTCTCGTTCGTCCATAGCCGTATTCTACCGCGCGGCCGGCCTTCCGTGTAGCACGAACGACAGCAGTCAGCCGAGCAGGCCTGGGACGAGGAGGCCGCCGGCGAGGGCCAGACTGCCGACGGTGTGCAGGAGGATCGTGTTCTGGTTGGCGCGGAAAAGGCCGGGGGTGGACAGGTCCTTGGCGTTCGCGGATTTCATCGCCAATATTGCCAGGGGCAACGTGAGCAGGTAGAACAGCCCGGCGTAGAACGTGGCCTGCTGCGCGAGCATCAGTGCGGCCAGGGCGTAGCTGGCGCCCAAGGCGATCCGGTAGATCCGTGCGCTGTGCGGCACGCCCAACAAGACGACCAGCGTCTTCTTCTGCGCGTGGCGGTCGGCCGCGAGGTCGGGAAACTCGTTGATCAGGATCACCAGGAAGATCAGGATCGCCACGATCAGGCTCGGCAGCAGCGGCAAGGCGTCAATCGTCCGCGTCTGGAGATAGTACGCGCCGTAGACCGGCAGCACACCGAAGAGAATGCCGATGATGATCTCTCCGATGCCGCGATAGCCCAGGCGCAGGGGAGCGGCTGTGTAGAAGTACCCGCCCAGCGCGCCGACGAGGCCGAGACCCAGGACGAAGGCGCTGCGCGTCAGCGCGACGATCACCAGTCCAATGCCGCAGCCCAGGCCCAGGTAGCCCAGGCCCGCCAGCAAGGTGACGCGCGGCGAGAGGACGCCTTGCTGGATGAACCGCCGCCCTCCGGAAAACGGCGTGGGGTTCTCATTGACCCAGTCGTTGCGCGAGAGGTGGTCGAAATAGTCGTTGGTCACGTTGGCTCCGGCGTGGATGGCCATGATCGCCAGCAGGGCCAGGACAAACAAGCCCACACTGAACGTTCCCGCGACGGTGTAGCCCAGGGCCGAACCGACCAGGATCGGCGCGGCACTGGCCGCCAGAAACTGGGGCCGCGACGCACGCAGGATCAGGCCCAGTTCATTCGGTAACGCAGCAGCTTTCATAGGCATCTCTTCAGATCGATCTTCATCGTGATGGTTGTCGCAGAGATGATTCTAACCGTTGCGGATCTCTTGTCAACGTCACCGTGGGTACCACGGGGCGCTGGCGTGAACGTCGAGGAAGGCCGCCCCGCGCCGGGTGCGGTAGACGAGCAAAGAAGAAGGGGCTGAGAGCCGAAGCTCACAGCCCCTTTTGTTGTCTCGTGCGTACGCCGCCGCTAACGGCCGGCCGCTACGAACGAGTTCATGTCACGCACATGATTGCCCGCAGTAAGGCTCTCATGCATGCTTACGCAATTTAATTCTAGGAGCCTGTCGGAGAATTTCCACGCCGGGTATTTCTAGAATCGACCGGA
>CAYNQP010000577.1:0-3118 GCA_964399325.1 uncultured Pirellulales bacterium | reverse complement strand
CCGGCAGACATCAGACGAGCCCGCGCAACCGCTCGAAGAGCTTGGGCAGTTGCTCCAGGCTCAGGAACACCAGAGACAGGGCCGCAATCACCCACATGGCCGGCTTCACATCGGCGAGCTTGCCGGTAACGACCTTGATCACCACAAAAGAGATGAATCCAAACGCCAGGCCGGTGCTGATGCTGTAGCTCAGCGCGATCATCACCATGATGATGAAAGACGGAAACGCTTCGGCAACGTTCCCAAAATCGATCCGCCTGACTTCCTTCATCATGAACAGGCCAACCATAATCAGCGCGGGCGCCGTGGCATACTTCGGGACCATCTGTACAATTGGGATGAAGAGCAGGGCCAGCAGAAAGAGGATTCCCGTCACAATCGCGGTCAGCCCGGACCGACCACCCTGCTCAATCCCGGAGGCCGATTCCGCAAATGAGGTGGTTGTAGACGTTCCCAGAACGGCGCCGGCCATGGTGGCCACGGCATCAACTCCCAGCAGCCGGTCCAGTCCCCGTATCTTGCCGCGTTCGTCGACCATCTGCGCCTGGTGACAGCACGCCACCAACGTGCCGATGCTGTCGAACATATCGACAAACATCAGCGTGAAGATGCTTCCCATGAAGCTCCACTTCAGGGCGCCAAGGATATTCAGCTTGAACGCGATGGGGCGGATGTTCACGTCCATAGAAACAACATGGTCAGGCAGTTCGACCTGCCCCGTAACGGCTGCCAGCAGGGTCGAGACCGCGATGCCAATGAGCAGCGATCCGCGGATATTACGACTCTCCAGGAAGATCATCGTAAGCAGACCCGCCAGCCCAATGAGTACCTTGGAGGTAATCGGTCCGGCCGAGACCATCGTGAACTCATTGGCCACGACAACACCGAGGTCTGTCAGCCCGATGAACGTGATGAATAGTCCAATGCCAACGCCGATGGCTGAGATCAGCGATGTGGGAATCGCCTCGACGATCTTCTTGCGCAGCCCGACCAGCGTCAACAGCAGGAAGAACAGGCCCGACAAGAACACCACACCTAAGGCTGTTTGCCAATCCATCTTCCGCGAAACCACGAGCAGCGCAAAGATCGAATTCAGACCCAATCCCGGCGCCATGGCAATGGGGGCTTTGCCCACCACACCGGCCAGGATCGTGGCCAGGGCGGAGATGATGCAAGTCACGGCGATGAGGGCGGTCTTGTCCATCCCGGTCGGTTCCAGGATGTTGGGGTTCGTGAAGATGATGTAGGCCATGGTCAGGAAGGTGGTGACGCCCGCCACCGCCTCGATTTTGAGACTCGTGTGCCGCTTGTCGAGTTCAAAGTATTTCGTCAGCATCCCTACCCGCCTAGTCAGGAATCCTGACCATCTTGAGCATCGCCTCAAGCATTTTACATAGTTCCGGGCACTTCTCAGCCGCTACATTTGGATCCAGTTTCGCGAAAAGCTGGACCCCGTGGGTCGTTTTCTTGTATTTCGGGCCAGGCTTCTGCTGGTAGAATTCATGCAGGCGTTTGGACGGAGGGGTATCGAAGTCGACATCCTCGGGGGCCTGAGGGATCTTGCCAATGGCCTCTGCAATCGCTCTTGGGAATATGTCCGGCTGGCTCAAAAGCCAAGCCTCCAGTTCATGCACGGCAAAGAACATGTGAAACCGAGGGTCTCCAACCTTCTTCTCCATCTCCCGTATTGCCCAGTCCAATCGTTCCTTGGAGGTCTGCAGATGATTGGGGTAGAACGTTGGACCATAAAGATCCAGCAAGGCCAGAACAGCGATGATATTGTTCCGGTCCGGCCCGGCCAAATGCATCTTCGCCTTCCTCGGCATGTCTTTCACCATCTCAGGCCAACCCTCGAATCGCACAACCTTGATGCCGACACTCTCGGGAAGCTTGGCGTCCAGCCATCGCTTGAGGAATGAACCAATGGCCTGTTTCTCGGTATGACCTTCGACGAAGAGTACAAACTTCATTCGATCTCCTCAAGCTCACCCGAGCGATACAGAGATCCCAAAGAATATTCCTTCAGCCAGTAGTCCAGCGCGTCCCCCTCCAACTTCTTCAGTACGGTCTCTCCTTCGCACCATTTGGTGACTGTCGTCGAAGGCCTTGTGTCACGAAAGGCATCCAACAGTTGGGGGGAATGGGTCGTCAGTATGACCTGAGTTCGGCTGCTGGCCTCAACGGCATATTCCGCAATAATAGGCAACATGGATGGGTGTAATCCCGTTTCAGGTTCATCTATTGCGATAACCGGAGCAGGCGATGGCGAACCAAGCACTGCAAGAAGAAACAAAAACCGAAGGGTCCCATCCGAAAGATCGGCGGCGGATTGTTCCCGTTTGAGTGACTTCCACCGAACGCGCAATTGTATGCGCTGGTCGGCAGCCGGGGGGAAGACAAGTTCGTCGAAATCATCTCCGAACGCTGTCTTCATCGCCATACCCACCTCGTTCTTGAACTCCCTATCCTCGGTGTACAACGTGTGGAGTACGGAAATAAGGTTCTGGCCATCAGGATCGACTCGTCTCTCCACCTTGGCAACGACCGGCTGGCGAATCGGCGCCTCGGCGTTGACATGCAGATCGTGGTAGACCGACCAACCCTCCAAATCGGCTCGAAAGGGTGGAATGAAGCGATTCTGCGAGAATGGCGCCCGCGCCAATGATAGCAGTGTCTCATCGTCAGGGACCGACTCCTCCGGAGCCACCAAAGCATGCTCGTTCTCGTCAAAAACCACTCCTCTCATGTACTGCCTTTCGAGAAACTTGAAAGGCTCGGGCCGCTTGCCCATCTCAACCTGATGAAAGTTCCCCAGCAACTCGTTCGCAATGTTGAAGGACGAGGGTCCCAGTCGCTTCATCGCCACCCGGTAGGTCAAGCTATCTATCGCCGGATCACGGTTGGGATCGAGTGGAGACATCTTGACAGCAAATGTGATCTTCTCGGCAGCCCCGTCCCATACGAGAGGCTCCATCCCCCCGCTTCTCTGCACATATCTCGCCAGTCCGCCACGGGCCGAGATGGAAATCAACTCAAGCACTCTCAAAAGGTTAGACTTGCCGGTCGCATTTGGGCCAATCACAACGTTCAAATCGTCGGGCTCCCAAGAGATTTCTTT
>CAYNQP010000576.1:0-3124 GCA_964399325.1 uncultured Pirellulales bacterium | reverse complement strand
CTTTGCCCACGGGCGAGCGATGGATCCCACCTCGATCCCGAGCCTCCTCATTCCTTGTGACGTTGGAGCGGCCGGCTCGCGCGGCGGTTCATGCGGACATCCGTTGACGATGCAGCACCGGACGTCGACTCCTCCGGACTGGCGTCGGTTTCGATGCGGGGCTCATCCCGCCATAGCCGGGTATAGGCAGCCAGCAGTTTGGGGGCCTCGTATTTCCACTGCAACTCCTTCTCGACACGGTCGCGACCGAATCTCCCCATGCGGCGGCGCGCGTCCGGGTCATCGACTAGCTGCACTATTTTCCCGGCCAGATCGACCTCATCATTCCTCTTGGCGTACAGCGAAGCTTCCCCTGCCGTCAATCTTCCTTCAGTCAGATCGAATTGGACGATAGGCTTGCCTAGCGCCATGTACTCCATGATCTTGTTCATGGTCGACTTATCGTTCATCTCGTTGAACGCGTCCGGATTGACACCGACGTCCGCAGTATTTATCATCTCAAGCATCTCGCCGTCGGGAATACGGCCTGTGAATGTCACATAATCTGATACGCCGAGCTGAGCAGCATAGTCCTTCAATCTCTCGACTTCGGGGCCTCCGCCAACCAAGCCGAACTGGATGTCATCTCGATGAGTATCGAAGACAATATGTCTGATGGCGCGGAGCAGATAGTCCATTCCCTCCTGCCTTCCCATAGTGCCCACATAGCCAACGAGATACCGCCGCCCGTTTCTCAATTCGGGCCGAGGCGGCACTATTCTCATTCGTTCCAGATCCGGACCGCTGCGAACAATGAAGACCCGGTCAGGCTGCATGCGGCCTCTCGTGATGGCGATCTGCCGGTACGACTCGTTAGTGGCTATCGAGATGTCGGCAGTCCTGAATGTCCAACGCTCCAATGCCAAAAGCATCTTGTAGAACCCACCCTTCTTGCCGAACTTGGCAACGTACAACTCGGGACCGATGTCGTGGTGGTCGAACACAAATCGCCGGCCGAAGATCTTGAAGCAAAGGCCGACAAGAAAAATGCTGTCGGGGGGATTGCAGGCATGAATCACATCGAAGCCGCGGGTGAGAAAAATCTTCCACGCCAGCACGAATTGCCAGAAAAGAGCACCGCTATATTCCACTAGATAGCCCACTTTGCCGCGAGCCTCGAACGGCAGACGATGTCGATAGATGTGTATCCCCTGCCGCAGTTCATACCGGGATTCGAAATCCTTGTCTGCCGGGCAGATCACCGCAACCTCATAGCCGGCTTCGCGCAGCGTGCACGCCTCTTGCCATACGCGACGGTCGAACGGCACGGGGAGATTCTCAACGATGATGAGAACGCGTCGCGGCCTACTACCAGCAGAGCCCATGATACCTCCCCTCTTGAGACACTTGCGGGGCAATACGGACGAGGTCCACGACAATCTGTTCGGGACGCAGCCGCGTCAGAACATCCTCGAATTCAGGGGCCTTGTAGCCGATCACGATCACCTCCGCGTGCTGCAACACCTTGTCCACTGTCTCCACCATGAGCCCCGAGATGTGCGGAACGTGATTCAGCAAGTAATCCCTATTGGCCCCCACCAGCTTGGCCACACTAACATTTCGATCATAGATGCGGATATCATAACCCTTACCCAGCAACCTCTCAATAACCTCCACAAGAGGACTCTCCCGCAAATCATCTGTCCCAGCCTTGAAACTGAATCCCAGAATGCCGATCTTTTTCTTGTCCAAAGACATGATCATATCAAGGCCGACATCGATATGCTGCAGGTTGCTGGGAAGAATCGAATTGAGCACCGGTACATCGAGGTCGAGGGTACGCGCCTTGTAGACCAGGGCGCGAACGTCCTTGCGTAAGCAAGATCCACCGAATGCAAAACCCGGCGTCAGATAATACGGGGAGAGATTCAGCTTGGCATCCTGGCAGAAAACATCCATGACTTCGTGACTATCGATGCCCAACCGTTTACAGATACGCCCGATCTCATTGGCAAAGTCCACCTTCAAGGCGTGCCACACATTGTCTGCGTACTTGACCATCTCGGCCGTTTCTATCGCCGTCCGAATCACTGGCACGTCAAGCTTCTCGTAGAGGGATGCGACACGGTCTCCGCTCACTGCATCTATCTGGCCGATCACGGTTTTGGGCGGATGGTAGAAGTCATGGACGGCCGTCCCTTCCCTCAGGAACTCGGGGTTGTTGCATACACCAAAATCGCGGCCGGCCTGTTTGCCGGAATGCTTCTCAAGCATCGGAATGACCACCCCGCGCATTGTTCCCGGCAGCACGGTGCTCCGACAGACAACGATGTGGAAATCGGGCTTGTCGCGGAGAGCCTCTCCAATGTCATGGCAGACCTTCTGGACGTATGTCAAATCAAGATCCCCGTTGGCCTGGCTGGGTGTGCCTACGCAGATCAGAGACAACTCTGAGGACATCACCGCCTCACGTGAGTCCGTGGTGGCTCGCAACCGCCCGGCATTGACAGCTTCGCGAATAGGCTCTCCAGTTCCCTGCTCAACGATCGGAGACATCGCCTTATTGATCAAGTCGACCTTGGTTTCATTGGGATCCACCCCAATGACCTGATGTCCGTTCTTCGACAGGCAAGCAGAACTGACCACTCCAACGTAGCCCATCCCGAAAATGGAAATCTTCATTACTCTTTCCCCTGCAAGTCAAAACTATCTCGTCCCAGCTTCGACTGACCCAACGGGTCCCTGCGTCTGGCGACTGGAAGGCTATCTCGTGCCACGGGACGACTCATCACGCTCCCAGACGTACTGGTCAATTCGACGGTACAACCTGCGTCCACGGTACTTGGAGATCACCGTCACCCACAGGTAAACCAGCGCGTGCGGCCATAATAACAGATGTCCGGCAATCCCGCCAACATTGGCTCCGTAATGCTTGGCCAAGGCCTCTCGGGCAGACAACTCCGGGAAACGGTCGCGAAGCTGATAGCGGCCGAGGCAACTGCGTGTCTTGATCTTGATGAGGTCCCGAACAGATCGCGGCGCCTTCACCACGGACCTGCATTCCGCTACGGCAATACGCTCGGACGACGTAAAAAGCATGCGGATGTAAGCGTCATCTCCCAAGATGTCTGGAAAACGGTCGAAG
>CAYNQP010000575.1:0-3147 GCA_964399325.1 uncultured Pirellulales bacterium | reverse complement strand
CAACGGAACGTTCGAAGGTGACACCATCACCGGCGCCCTGGCCAGTGAAATGGGTGGCGATATCCCGCTGGTCGGAAAACGAAAGGCTTCAGATCCGCTGTCGGGTGACTGGGGATTCAAGATGACCGTCGGCGGCGATGGCATGGGGATGGAGATGCGGTTCGTCATTGACGCGACCTTCAGCAAGAATGCCGAAAGTGCGTACGCCGCCACGTGGGATCAGAAGATGCAGCCGATGGAAGGCATGGACATGCCCGGCGGCGACATGGGAAACCCGGAGGTCAAGATCTCCAATATCAAGCTCGACGGTAAGAAACTGACCTTCACCCAGGACGTCAGTATGGGTGACATGGCTTTTCATCTTGATTTCAACGGAACGCTCGAAGGCGACACCATCACCGGTGTCTTGACCAGTGAAATGGGCGACACCCCGCTTCAAGGCAAGCGAAAAGTCAAGTAGCAGGGCAGGTTATCACGGTTCAAAGTCCTGAGTTCCGGAGTGTGCAATACTTCGGATATCACTCAGGACTTTGAACCTTTGACTTGATACTTTGCTGCAATTGCGGCGTCGATGTGATCGAGTACTTCAAGGCCTTGGCCGAAGAGACCGGCACGGCCGTGCGGCGGCAAATCCGAAATCCCAAGCGCGAAACCTGTCCCTTCAACGCTGTTCAGGGCAAGCTCTGAGCGAAGTCGAACGGATCCGAAACAAACCTCAAGGACCGAAATCAAAATGACAGAAACCCGCCATCGGCGGATCGCGCCTCGGATGGACCGTTTCGGACATTGGGTCTTTGGTCATTCGTGCTTGTTTCGAGTTTCGGATGTCATGCTTCGGATCTTGCTCACTCTCCCTCCGTGAATGGGCCCACGCCGGAAAGAAACCCGCCCTGTCCTGGGCTTCATAGCCACCGAGCCTATTGCCGACAGTAAACATCCCGATAATAGCTTATAATTCAAGATGTGACCCCGTTTCACTCCCTGGCCGAAGAGACCGGCATTCCCTACCAGAAGCTGATCAACCTCTACTTGCGCGAATGCGCCCACGCCGGCAAGAAGCCCGCCCGGAGATCGTATCAATACTTGAATCCGGGGACTGACCCGAATAGTGCTTCCTTAAGGCCCTCGGCAACGTTCAGACCCGCGTTTCTGGGCCAGAAACGCACATTACTGGTAGGAAGAACCGCTTAAGGAACCGGCATTCGGGACTGACCCCTTCTGCACCCTATGAAATATTCACCTTATCCATAGCTCCAGGACTTTGCCGTGGGAAACCTACAGTTCCTTAAGAGCCTGCATAAGATCTTGCAGCAAGGAAACTGACTTCATCGTTTTTGACTCGTCATACGCTTTGTCTGCACGTATGGCCCCCACGCTTACATCTGATATGGCATGCGCTGCAAGAGTTGCTAGGCGATCTCCAATACCTCTGAATCGGCACCCCGAAATAACACGAAGTTCTCTGTGTATCTTCCAGATAGTCTCTCTCGCTGCCTTTCTCTTGTCACTCCCTCCCCATATCGACCAAAGGCCATCAGTAGTTTCTACAAAATCAACCAATCGCAGAACAGCGTGCCCCCAATCGCCCGGGCTGTGCACGATATGATGCCAAATACTGTATAGTGTAGCGTTGATGCTCCCGAGAAATTCTTCACTGGAAAGCCCAGTCTTGCCCGCAGCCCACATTGTGTTTCTGATTGCGTCGATGCATGCCTCCCGCTTCGAATGCAGCAAAGTGTCTTCCTGGACACCAAGTATTAGCTGCATAATTTCCTGAAGCTTCGATTGTAAGTCATCTACCGCAAGTGTATTTCGAAATTGCAGCGAGAGACACTTGGCGATTTGGGAGAGGGCGGCCAACTTGGAGTCTATCTCGGTACGCTGTTTAGCGGATTCACAATACTCCAGCGCGCCAGCAGAATCAGTTGTCTCCAATGAGCAAGTGCCTATAAGGCAGGGGATGTCATAAATTGGGGAATTATTGTGAAGCAAGTGTAACGTCACTGTGGTGAATTCTTCGTCTGCTTCGTTTAAAATGTTCCACTCAACATTGCTTGCCAGAAGCCGTTTCTGGCATTCGACCGGTACACAGTTCTTCAGCTTAACCTCAAGCAGTAGGTCTCTGCAGAGAACAAGGCATCGCCTTGGAAAGAGACCGCCATAGCCCAGTACAAGTGAGTCTTTAACGTTGTCGAAGGGAACATCAAGACTGCTTGCCCACAACTCCATGTTTTGCTGCATATGCAACTGTAAGCTCGATATTTTCTTCTTATCGTAGTGCATGATAATTGGTCCATTAGATAGCCATGTTTGAACAACCAGTGTTATGTTGCCGATGGCAAACCAGCGGTCGCGTCATCTGGTTGTCTGTGAGAACGAAGGAGGCAGTCACGAACGATAGTTCCCAATCCCGCCAGTCCTGCCGGTGTTTACCGCTCCGAGAACGTGCGAGTTGACCGATCGACATCACGACCACTGAAGAAAGCGAGATTTCGGGCCACGATTGCGTGCCACATGCCCTTGCGGAGCAGTTAGGGACTGCCGCTTTCCATAATCCTGACCAAATCGTGCCTGTCCTTTCTCCTGCTGATATCTAGAGGAGTTGACCCGTTCTGAGCGCGCGCATGCACGTCTGCACCGCGCGAGACAAGGAGTTCGACAATCTCAGGAGTTCCCCGAATACTTACGAAGTGCAAGGGCGTCATGCCTGCCATTGCTTTTGCGTTCACGTCAGCGCCTTGGTCCAGTAGATAGGTGGTGATGGGGATCCTGTCAGACTTGTCTACTGCGCCGAGTGCAAAATGGAGCGCCGTAAGCTCATTAACTCCCCTCTGGTGGATATCAGCACCTGCCTCAACGAGAAGTCTCACCATCTCAAGGCTGTCCGAGGCAGCCGCACCATGCAGGGCAGTCATGTTTGCGCCTGGAGCACCTCTTCCGGTGAGATTCACACTTGCGCCAGCTTCGATCAGAACACGGGCGGCTTCGACATTTCCCGATCCTGCGATGGACATCAGAGGCGTGACTTTCGCGCCCTCGCCCATGTCCGCGTATTTGTCGACATCGGCCTCGTTCTTGATTAGGAGTTCCAGCATACTAGGCTCTGTCTGAAAACTCACGAAATCACCTTTGGTCGGCCGATGGAAG
>CAYNQP010000574.1:0-3147 GCA_964399325.1 uncultured Pirellulales bacterium | reverse complement strand
CGAGACCTTTGGAGAGCACCAGTGGGAGGACACGGGAATCTTCGATTTCATGCGTCATCTCCCCGATGAAGTCCTCAAGAACCCCGACAATGACTTCAAAACGCCCAGTGAAGTGGTGGCCGACTACGACGCGGTTGACGAGGTTGATGTGCGGAACGTGATCAGTTGGGCCGATACCGAGCGCGATCTGTCGGCCTGGCTCGGCAATCCCATGCAGTCGAATGCGATTCACGAGTTGTACCGCCTCGAGAAGAGAATCAAGAGGGCCAACGATCAGCGTGTCCTTTCCGATTGGCGCAAACTGCAGGTGTCGGATCATTTCTACTACATGTGCACGAAGTATTTCTCCGACGGTGATGTGCACAAGTACTTCAATCCGTATGACTCACCCTACGACTCCTACATCAATTTCATGAATGTGCTGGACCATTTGCAGAAACGCTGCACGCTCGCAGATGCGGATCCGAGTCTGGATCAGCCGAGGGCCTCCCTGACGAACT
Source organism: uncultured Pirellulales bacterium (assembly GCA_964399325.1). Lineage (GTDB taxonomy): Bacteria > Planctomycetota > Phycisphaerae > Sedimentisphaerales > Anaerobacaceae > JAFGLV01. The sequence goes on along the minus strand of CAYNQP010000574.1, from coordinate 2,647 downwards.
AATAGCGGCGGCGGATGCCGTCCTGGGGCATCTCACACCTCACAGGGCTCTGGGCGAGGCGCAACTCAGAATGATTCATCTTGGGTTCCAGCCCTCATCGTGGTAAACTTATGCGTTATGGGGCGTTGTCGTTCAAAAACCATGCCGCCCGGCTGGAGAAACGCGCGATGAATCGCTGAAGACGGAGCATCTGCGCAGGGCGTGGAACTGAACGTTTACTGCAACACACAGGCCAGATTGTCGAGGTGCGATTATGAGTGAGAACCGCGAGAAGACATCGAGACGTGAGTTTCTCAAAGCCGTCTCAGGTGCGGCTGCAGGATTCGCCCTCGTACCACGTCACGTGCTAGGGCAGGGGCAGACTCCGCCGAGCGAAAAGCTCAACATTGCTTGCATTGGCGTCGGTAATCGAGGTGGCGCCAGCTTGGAGGGAGTCCGCAACGAGAACATCGTCGCCTTGTGCGACGTCGATATGCGTAGCGCCGGCACGGCCTTTGAGAATCACCCCAAAGCCAGGAGGTACCGCGACTTCCGCAAGATGTTCGACGAGATGGATAAGCAAATCGACGCCGTGACCGTCGCGACGCCGGACCATACCCACGCCGTGGCGGCCATGGCGGCGATCAAGCGAGGAAAGCACGTCTACTGCGAGAAGCCGCTTGCCCATTCGATCTCTGATATTCGCGCGCTGATGAAGGCCGCTCGCGAGCACAAAGTGGTGACGCAGCTTGGCAACCAGGGCCACTCCTACGACACGATCCGCATGTTCTGCGAATGGATCTGGGACGGAGCCATTGGGAATGTCACGGAAGTCCATGTCTGCTGCGGGTCGGTGTACAGTGAGATCGGCAATCTGGCCAGACTCCGGGAAAGGCCCGCTGTTCCGCCGGAGTTGGATTGGAACCTTTGGCTCGGCCCGGTCCAGCATCGTCCCTATCATCCCATGTTCGTGCCCGGAACCTGGCGCAGTTGGACGCCGTTCGGTTCGGGCGTCATCGGCGATTGGGTCTGTCACGTTGTCGATCCGGTCTTCTGGGCCCTGGACCTGGGCGCGCCGAAGACGATCCAGGCCGAGGCCAAAGGGTATGATCCGAAAGAGCACGGCGACACATTTCCGGGTGGCACCGCCGTGACCTACGAGTTCGCCGCGAAAAGCGGCAGGAGCCCGGTCAAGCTCGTCTGGTTCGACGGGGCCGAGAAACCTCCGCGCCCCGATGACCTGGAGCCCGAACGCAATGTACCCGACACAGGGGCCATTGTCATCGGTGATAAGGGCAAGATTATGTATGGCTCCCATGGCGCCGGTGGGGCCAGGATCTTCCCGGAAGAGAAGATGAGGGCGTACAAACAGCCTCCGAAGACCCTCCCGCGCGTGCGGGATCATTTCGAGGACTGGCTCGATGCGATCAAGAATGGCACGCAAGCCGGCTCCAATTTCGACTACGGTGGTCCTCTAACTGAAATCGCTCAACTCGGCATCATCGCCACGAAGATGCTGGGGCAGAAGCTCGAATGGGACGGCGAGAATATGCGATTCACCAATTGCCCGGAAGCCAACGAGCATCTACAGCAGCCCTATCGCGAAGGCTGGACGCTGTGAGAAGTTGCTCGTGGCGGTCCTGCGGCTCAAAGCTTGAGTTCCTCGCGTATCAGACAGCCCTCGCCGGGGCAGAACGCTCGAATGTTCGCCTCGGCGGTGTCCGGCGGGACTTCACAGCCCGGCTGTAGGATGAACCGTTGTCCGCCCGATGCGGTGCATTTCCGGGCGGCTTCAGCGACGTCGTCCGGAGTGCCTTGCAGGAGCACGGCGGCAGGATCGAAGTTGCCGCACAGCGTGATCTCAGGGCCGACCGCCTCTCTAGCATGGGTCAGGGGAACCATCCAGTCGACATCGATCATGTCAGTACCGGTCTGGGCCATGAGGGCGATGTTGTTGGTGATATTGCCGCAAATGTGAAGCTTGGTGGCGGCGCCGGCCTCGTGAATGGCATCGACCAGCGCTCGCTCGAAGGGCAGCACGTACTCTTCGTACATCCGAGGGTTGATGAGGCTGGCGACCGCATCGCCGATGCCGACCACGTCCGCTCCGGCTTTTGCCTGAGCACACGCGAAGCGAATCTGATTCTCGATGATGACCTTGGCTGCTTGCAGATACATTTCCGGGTGGTCGATCAGGTCCAGGAACGTGTTCTCGACGCCGCGCAGGTCGGCATATTCGGCAATGGGGCCCTCCACCCATCCGAGCACGCTGTGGGTCTGTCCGACCTCGGCCGTCATGGCCGCCACGCTCTCGATGCGCTGTTGGGGTCTTTCCGCGTTCTCGATATCGAAGACTTTCAGGCGGGAGATATCTTGCGGCGTCTTCAAGAGGATGTCTTTCGGTTTGCCCACGCCCTCGGCGGGATAGTCGAACTCCATACCGTAGGCGGACGCCTCGCGCCAGGGATCGCTGATCGCACTGATCTGATCCAGGTCGAACGCTCGGGTGACTGCCAGTTGCGACTGGACGAGGACGCGGCCGTCCAGGTAGAAGTCTCTGTAGCGGCGTCCGATGAAGTTGGCGGCCCAGGACATGAAGATCGGCGTCACGGCGAGCCTAGGAGCCTGTCGGGAAACCTGTAGCAAGTATTGACATTTTTCGTTGCTC
>CAYNQP010000573.1:757-3147 GCA_964399325.1 uncultured Pirellulales bacterium | reverse complement strand
GCGGTAAGATCGCCTGGACCGACATCGAGGTGACGAACAATCCTGCCGGCCAGCCTGAGGTGACATTGTCCGGAGAGGTGCAGAGAATCGCCCGAAGTCTCGGGATTGAACGCATATGCATTAGCATCACGCACACGGCTAACTTCGCGATGGCCTCGGCCGTGGCGCTGGTACGATCCGATGAAGCCCAATGACTTTGATTGCATCGTTGTAGGGGCCGGTCACGCCGGCATCGAGGCGGCCCACGCCGCCGCCAGGATGGGGGCCAGGACCTGCCTTGTCACTCTGAGCAAGGACACGATAGCGAAGATGAGCTGCAATCCCGCTATCGGCGGTCTTGGCAAAGGACAGATGGCGCGCGAAGTGGACGCCCTGGGCGGTCTGATGGGCTTGGCCATTGACGCGACGGGCATTCAGTTCCGACTGCTGAATCAGTCCAAGGGCCCGGCCGTACGCGCCCCGCGAGCCCAGGCGGACAAACGCCAGTACCAGAACTTCATGCGGCAGCGGCTCGAACAAACGCCCCACCTGACTATCGTCGAGGCCATGGTTTCGGAAATCCTCACCGAGGACGGTCGCGTCTGCGGGGTACGTTGCAGCAATGCGGCCGCCTTTACGGCGCCCACCGTCATCCTGACGGCCGGAACGTTCCTGCGCGGTCTGATGCACGTGGGTCCTGACCAGGTCCCTGGAGGCCGGCTGGGCGAACCGGCGGCCAACGAATTGTCCGCCAGTCTCGAACGCCTCGGGCTCGAACTGCGCCGACTCAAGACGGGCACGCCCGTTCGTCTGGAGGCCTCGACCTGCGACTTCGACGGTCTTGAGATTCAGCATGGCGATGCCGAACCGTCCCCGTTCTCATTCCTGACTGACCGCATTGACCGTGAGCAGATCCCGTGCTGGGTCACCTACACCAACGAACGGATGCACCAGCTCATCCGCGACAATCAGGACCGCGCGCCGTTGTATACGGGGCAGATCCAATCGACAGGGCCGCGATATTGTCCCAGCATTGAGACCAAGATCGTTCGCTTTGCCGACAAGAGCCGCCACCAGGTGTTTCTCGAGCCGGAGGACGAGGCCTGCACGACGATTTACTGCAACGGCATCAGCACCTCGCTCCCGAAGGACGTCCAGGAGCAGATGCTCAGACTGATGCCGGGAACCGGGAGGGCGCGCATCATTCACTACGCTTACGCGATTGAATACGACTACTGCCCTCCGGTCCAACTGCGACCAAGCCTCGAAGCCAAACGCGTCTCGGGCTTGTTTCTGGCCGGGCAGGTCAACGGTACGAGTGGCTACGAGGAGGCTGCTGGTCAGGGCATTGTCGCCGGGATCAACGCCGCGCGGAAACTGCAAGGCAACGAACCGCTGGTGCTGGGGCGCGACCAGGCGTACATCGGCGTGCTCATCGACGACCTGCTCACCCGCGGTATCGACGAGCCCTACCGGATGTTTACCTCGCGGGCCGAGCATCGCCTGGCCTTGCGCTCGGACAACGCCGACCGGCGTCTGACCGAAATCGGCCATGCCGTCGGTCTGGTCGACGCAGATCGGTACGCCCCATTCCAAAAGAAGCTGCGTGATATCGACGACCTTCGCAAGCTGCTCCAGACCACTCGCCGCGACGGAATCAGCCTTTGGGACTGGCTCCGGCGACCCGATGCGGATTTGGGATCGTTGATGGCGGGTTGTGGATTGCCGCCGCAGCTCAAATCATCAGTCATCAGTCATCAATCATCAATTGCCGAGGCGGTCGCCATTGATGCCAAGTACGAAGGCTATGTCGCCAGGCAGCAGCGCACGGTGGCTCTCCAGCGCAATCTCGACCGCAAAAGAATCCCGGCCGACCTGGATTACAGCCAAGTGGCACATCTGCGCAGCGAAGCCAGAGAGAAATTCTCGGCGTTCGAGCCGGCCACCCTGGGTCACGCCTCCCGCCTCAGCGGCATTACCCCCGCTGACATCACGGTCTTGCAGGTCCATCTGAAGAAGTTCCATAGCCTGAGAGAACGGCAGGCTCCTACAGAGACATAAGGCCTATCCGATGCTCGATTTGTCTGACAATGCCTACAATCAGTCCCGGGCCCGCGATGAGCCGAAGTTCAAGCTGTGGCGCTCGGCGGGGTTGCTGCTGACGTACCAGTGCAGTGCGGCGTGCGAGTTCTGCTACTATCATTGCTCGCCGGCCAAGGGGGGTCTGATGCCTGTCGCGACTTGCATCGCGGCGTGGCGTTCGCTCAAGAGCCTCGCGGGAGACGCGGCCAAAGTCCACCTGACGGGGGGGGAACCTTTCCTCTACTGGGACCGTCTCGTGGAAATGCTGTCGGAGGGCCGGAGAGAGAATCTCGGTCCTGTCGATCTGGTCGAGACCAACGGCTCCTGGG
>CAYNQP010000573.1:0-747 GCA_964399325.1 uncultured Pirellulales bacterium | reverse complement strand
GCTTGTTCGAGACCGCTTGCAGACCCTCCTCGATCTCGGCGTGTGTCGTCTGAAGGTCAGTGTCGATCCGTTCCACCAGAAATACGTTGATATCCAGCGGGTCCGTTTGTTGGCGATCGTTGCGAAAGAGATGTTCGGGCCCGAGCGTGTCCTGGTGCGGTGGGAAGAATATCTTGCGGACGGTGGACCGCAGGGCGAGCCCGACGCAACCTATATCGAGGCGTATCATGCCCATCCGTTTCGCTTCGCGGGCCGCGCGGCGGGGCATCTGGCGGACCTCTTGGTGTCAAAGCCGGCGGAGACTCTGGCGGAAGCGAGTTGCCTGGGCGATTTCCTCGGCGCTAAGGGGGTTCACATCGACCCTTACGGAAACGTCTTCAGCGGCACCTGCAGCGGGATCATCGTGGGCAATATCAATACGACGCCGCTCGACAAAATCTGGAAGCGATTCAGCCCCGAGCAAAACGCGTTCATCCGGACCCTGTGCGAACGCGGCCCTTATGGCCTGCTCGGCCGAGCGGAGGACTTGGGGTACCGGCGCTTGCCCAAGTACGCCGACAAGTGTCACCTTTGCACGCACCTGCGCCAGTTCTTTCTGGAGAATGGGACCGAGACCGAGACCGTTGGTCCTGCCGATTGCTACCGGTAGTGTGCCGGCTGCTCGCCGGCGCGCCAATTATTGTACGCCTACCTGGCCTTTCATGTACGCGGCAGTGCTGTTGACTTCAGGGGTTGCTCCGGTGACCG
>CAYNQP010000572.1:0-3149 GCA_964399325.1 uncultured Pirellulales bacterium | reverse complement strand
TGCCCATCTTAACACGGCCGGAATTTCGTCAGTTTTTTTTCGTGCGATTGCCCTGCGGCAAAACTCCCGGAAAGGCGGCTTCCGCAGGCGATGGGCACGTCTCCCTGTCAAATGGCCCGCGACCGGTAGAGGGAGCCGGCCGCGACTATCGCTCATCGGCCCAATTGACAACCACAACGGTGATGTTGTCGGTGCCGCCGGCCCGGTTGGCCGCTGCGACGAGCCGATCGGAGGCAACCTGCGGGTCCACTTCCGCCGCGAGGATCTCGGCTATGGTTCGTTCGCTCAGCAGATCGGTCAATCCGTCGGTACAGAGCAGGAAGCAATCACCCCGGTCCAGCATCGAGGAGCGAACGAGCGGCTCGACCCCTTCGGGCATACCCATGTACTGCGTGACCACGCCTCGGGCACTGTGATTCTCTGCCTCGCCGGGAGTGATGTGACCCGCCTCCAGAAGTTCCGAGACAACGGAGTGGTCCACGCTGAACTGCGTGAGTCGGCCGCGACGAAGCCCGTAGACTCGACTGTCACCGACATTGGCCGCATACGCCCGCCCGCCCATCAGCAGCACGAGGGCCAGTGTCGCCCCCATGCCGACGTAACCGCTCTCGCTGTCTCCCTCCCGGGCAAGGTGCCGGCTCCGCCGGTGGGCTGACCACAGTCTGACGAATACGGGACTTTGGCGCCTTGACATGCGAATTGCGACGCGGCGGGATGTTTCGACAAGACTTTGAGGCGGCCGGAGTGCCCCACACCGACAACCGAGGCCGTGTTCTGGACTTCCACGGCTTTCGACATACGTCCATCACCGGCACGGACAACGCCCCTGCGACCGATTCCTTGATAAGACCGACATCTCACGTCCGTGACATGAAGAGTACGGTGCTGTATGGGGCGCGAGCCGGCGCACCTCCGCAGAATTCCCCGCAATTTGGCACCAAGCAAAACCGCGTCCCCGATATCGACAACGCGGTTATTGAACGCGCCCGGCAGGACTCGAACCTGCAACCTTCGGATTCGAAGTCCGCGACTCTATCCATTGAGCTACGGGCGCAGCGTCTAAGCGGGTGCAGTCTACATGCCCAGCCACCCGCCGTCAACCGTTTTTGGGCGATAGCCCGGTTCAGGGGCGCGATTCTGACCCATCCCCCGGAGTTGGCGCCATTGACGTACGTGCCTACCTGGTGTATGTATGCAGACGCTGGAACACACTCGCTGTACACTGATATGAGAGGACATCGGTAGCATGTGGATTCTGCTGGGGGTCGATCCTGCCAACTATACTCCGAAAGCGGCCCCGCCTTCCGGCCTCAAGAAGCGACGCGGTCCTACGCCTCGAAGAAGTCTGGGGATCGTCCTTCTCGCCTTGTGTCTTACGCTCTATGCGGTCTACGCCGGCCGGCGGACACCTGTGGAGCCGCAGAGAGGTCTCGGGATATTCTGGCCCAGCGATTGCCAGCCTGTCACCCCGACGCGTTTCCGCGTGGCCACGTACAATATTCATCGCGGCAAAGGGACAGACGGGACCCGTGACCTCGACCGAACAACCGGCGTGCTACGCGAGGCCGACATCGTCGGGCTCAACGAGGTCGGTGGGCCGGCGTTTTGGGGCCGGAGCGACCAGGCCGAGCAGTTGGGCCGGAACATGAGAATCGGCTGGCTCTTCGCACCGAATCAACGTCGTTGGCACATGTATCACTTCGGCAACGGGCTGCTCAGCCGCTTCGCGGTGGGACGGTGGACGAGTGAGCCGCTGGTCTACGACAGGAACACGAGCAGAAGCGCTCGCAACCTGCTCACCGCCGAGATTGAGGTCGGTGAGCAGCCTGTCACGGTCATGGTGACCCATCTGGACCGAGGCGAGATCCGCCCGGCCCAGCTCGAATACGTCCTGGACGAGTTTCGCCAGTACGAGCCCGCGATTCTGATGGGAGACTTCAACTCGGACGTTGACGACCCTCTGCTGGCGGAATTCTTGGCCGACAGCAACAATGTCGATGCCATAGAGACCACGCTGGGTGAGGCCGGTGACGGAGGGCGAATCGATTGGATTATTACGCGCGGGATGAGAGTGCTGTCCGGAGGCATGGAACCGACAGGCGTCTCGGATCACCCCTGCTACTGGGTGGATGTCGAAGTTCCCGCAACGAATGTAGACTCAACTCCCAGCGCCGGCGAACCTCCGGAATAGGGGCTTGCCCTCGGCGTCACTCGGTCGGGGCGATGTCATCTCCCGACAGCCGGAACTTGTATATCTCCACATAGTCGATGGTCAAGAGACGCCGATCCCGTTTGTCCATCCGTGGGAAAGGATAGACATCCCGGCCGAGATACGAATGCTCTGACTTCATGTCGGCCAGCCATCCATCGAAGGCCATCTGGTCGAAATCCTTGGTCGGATCTCTGTAGAGCACGCAGCGCAGGACCCGCTGCGACGGCGGTGGTATGGCCGCAGGACGCGGCTCTGTCACTATACCCCGGGGGCGGTAGATGTACTTGTTCGCCAGGTACATGGCGGACCAGCTCAGCTCGTGCCACGTGCCCTTGGAAAATTCGCAATGCAGGTCATCTTTGATGTCGACAGCCTGGTCTTCGAAGCAGGCACTGTGCCAGAACCATCGAGCAAAGGCCCGCGCGCGCATATCGGAGGCCGTCTTGTAGGGGTACCGCAGATCCCGCGCGACGGATGCAAGCCCTATGACGGCCGCGATACCAAGGACAATCCAGACATTCCGTGCAAATGCAGCCGTCTTGCCCTTCCTCAAGTCCAATCCCAGCAGCGCGGCGCAGCCGACCCCGAAGAACAAGTAGATCATCGGCGCCGCGTACATGGAAAACTTGACATGGCCTCCATAGGGATATCGCCTCACCGCGGCAGCGACGAAGTGTAGTACCACAGGCGCCAACAACAGCAGCAGCACCATCGGCTTCTTGCGCCGGACAAATACCCCGACGCCTACCCCAACGAGAAGAGTCGTTATTACGCTGCCCACGTTCTCTCCTCCGGCGGGATGCGCCAAGAGCGAACCCGTGTGCGTCATAACCACCCATTTCGCCAAAGCGCCGACGGAACCGAACGGCGGAAACGTCTTGTCCCAGTAGCCGCTCATGAACCCCAGTTCGGCCCCGATCTGGTGCCGGACGACCAG
>CAYNQP010000571.1:0-3152 GCA_964399325.1 uncultured Pirellulales bacterium | reverse complement strand
TCTACGCACTTGCAGCCGTTGATGACATGAGAAATGTTGTACTTGCTGCGGATATTTAGCACGAGATCGAGGTTCCCGAGCGAGATGTCGGCGTCAAGCAGAAGCACGCGTTTGTTCGAGGCGGCCAAGCACAAGGCGAGATTGGCCGCAATATTCGTCTTGCCGACCCCGCCCTTACCGCTCGTCACGGCAAGCACGCGGCTTGATGTCGGACGGCCGCCGGATAACTGTTGTAGATTGACCGCGTGGTTTCCCATGTGTTGCCGCAAAAAAAAGGGTTTGTGCTACTCCGCGTTCTCGCGGGGAGCCGAGGAGTCTTTCCATGGACCGTCTTCGACCAGCGTCTGGGCGATGTGAAGATGAGTCAGGCTGGAGGGGGCCCCGCATTTCAGCTTCAACAGTTCCTCGGCAACCTTGCGGTTAAGCGCGTTTTCCAGGAGTCTGTTCACTTGGTACTCCAAATACTCGTTGTGGCTTGACGGAAGCAATGTCTCGGCGTGCTCATCCGGCACAGGGCACAGACTCATCGTGCCATTCGGGCCAAATTTGATGTTTTCGGTATCACGAAGCAACAGGCGACGGTTCTGAAGATGTTCCGCAATGGCGCCGTTGAGCACATGCACAAACTCAAAGACGGCCAAGTCTTGGGGCACAAATCCGGGCGTGTGGACACCGTGGATGTTCTGATGCAGGACACTCCGTCGCGACTCCGTGAATTGGACGACCTTCACAAGCAGCTCGGTGAGGTTGTCGGGAACGAGCGTTATCTCATCCATGAGTACTCCTTCGGTCAAGACGTTGCGAGGCGAGGAGACGGAGTGACAATGGGCTTGCTAGCGCACCGGGTAAGCTTGGAGCCTTCTAACTGAGTTCGCCGATGGATGCCGGGCACGCTCCATAAAAACCGGTTTGCTCGCAACGAAGCCGTGTGTATCATCCGTGATCCTTTCGGTCTTCCTTAACGTCCAATCAGAGCGAGCGTGGCGCGTAACCCCACGAACCGTGTCCGCTCCGTTCGATACATGATGTATCTAGGTTGTGTCAGCCATAAGATCTTCTCCAGGCGCGTGCGGGGCGCCCCCGCGGGTGCCGAGCGGCCCATACCCAGTCGTAAAGGGGGGATCCATGCGTTCCACTGTCTCCTCCCTGCTCAGGACGCGACGGACTTCTGTCAGGCTCATCGTCTCCCTGAGTTCGATGATTCTTGCCAGCCGCTCGAAAACAAACTCGTCATAGAGTCGGTGTCCACCTTCGGTCCATTCCGCCTCGCGGATCAGTCCCATGATTGTGTAGTTGTGAATCGTCTGGCGGGAGAAAGGGCTGTGACGGACAAGCTCTCCGATACGGTAACGTTTCGCCGGAGCCTGAAGCCTGCGGTTATCCTTCTCCCAGTTCATAGATGCGGCTCAGTAGTAAACATGTTTCAGGTTCAATAACGTATCAGCAGAAAGCAGCCTGCTGGCCGCGGAACTTCGCGTCGAAGGGACATCGCGACAGGCAAACTGCCCCGACAGCCATTGGCACAACACTCCCATGTATGGTTTCATTCGTCCGCGTCCAACAAAACGAGCCACCCAGGAACACGAGATGCGCTACTGCCGCGTGTTCTCCCGCTCTGGGGCAGTCCACAAAACATTTGCCTACTCTTTGGCTCGGCCTCGGACTGAGTCAACTGGATTCCGTCGAACGCGTTACCGCCCCCAACCGGACAAGCGTTCCGACTGGCGGGCCATAACGCATTTTACATTTTACAAAATGTAAAATGCAATCCTGCGGCTGTCAACTTTCTTTTATGCTTTTTCGGAAAAAACATGGATCTACGCTGGGGGGCCGGCTATCGCGGCGGCTGTACCGTTTGCAGTTGTGATAGCCAAGGACCTATAAGCATCTTTTCGTGCGATCAATGGTGTTGTCGGGGTGTTTCTGCGCCACGCGCCGGGGCCGGTACGCAGCAAAGGCCGCGTTTTTTGCAAATGGCCTGCCGGGAATTGACGATAAGGCCTCAGTGGGGCGGATGAATCGCTCTTTTATGAGTTGAGCTGGTATTTCCTTGAATGATGAGACAGCACGAGAAAGCCAATGACGGTGCGCCGGACTACCCTCAGAAGGTATCGCTCCTGGAACAGGTAACACCCTTGGCGCGGCAGATCAACAGTCTTGATATTGACCGCATTGCCCATGTGTGTGTCACAAATGTCCCGTCCATCGTGGGTTCGGTGTTTGCCTCGCTGTACGTGTTGGACGAGGCGAACAGCATTCTTCATTTGGTCAGGCACAATCACCCCTTTCCCATCAACAAGATCGTCTCCCTGAATCAAACCCCGCCGTCTCCGATGGTCCTGGCGGTCAAGAGCAAAGAGCTTATCCTCACGGGCGATATCGACACGTATGCGAAGCCGGTCATCAAGCGATCCCAGCGGGCATTTGCTGAGAACTACAACACCACGAACTGTGCTATCATTCCTCTGGTCTGTCATGATCGCGTCGTGGGCGTGCTCAATTTGGCGGACAAAGCGAATCCTCCCAACTTCAGCCGGGAGGACATCGCGCTGATCGAATTGTTCGGCCAACTCATCGGTGCGTCGATCGGCAACATCCGCTTATTTGAGAAGATACAGCGTCAGGCGACCCTGGATGGTCTCACGGGCCTGATGAATCACAGGACCTTCTACGAATCTCTGGAAAAGGAATTGTGGCGCTCACGTCGTTACGGCGGGACCATTGCTTTGGTCATGGCCGACATCGATAACTTGAAGAACGTTAACGATACACACGGCCACCGAGCCGGCGATAAGGTGATTCGTGAGATCAGCCGGCGGATCAAGGAATGCATCCGCCAGATTGATTTGGCCGCACGCTACGGGGGCGATGAATTCGCCATCATTTTGCCAAACACCGGCATCGACGAAGCGGTTCTCGTGTCGCAGCGTATCGTTGAAACGGTGGCCTGCTCTCCCGTCAATTGGCAGAGGGAACAGATCCCGCTTTCCATCAGCGTCGGTGTGGGACAATACGGAGCGGAGACAAATCCCGAAGACATTACCAGCCGATCCGATCTCGCGTTGTACAATGCCAAGCGATGCGGAAAGAATACCGTCAGAGTCTTCGAGTCTGCTCCGGGCAAGTAACAACAGCGGAGCCTCCCATCGGGA
>CAYNQP010000570.1:0-3152 GCA_964399325.1 uncultured Pirellulales bacterium | reverse complement strand
CGTGGGGTTTTTCGTAGCATTGCTGCTGGTCTTCGTCGTGGGGGCCCTGCTGGCCAGCGTCGTAGGTCGGGCTCTCTGGCGTGTGGTCGAAGCGTTTATCTTGAACACGCCGGTTCTTCGCAGAGTGTACCCCTATGTGAAGCAGGTGACTGATTTCGTTTTGACGCAGGAAGAAAAGGAGAAGATGTTCTCGAGGGTCGTTGCCGTGGAGTACCCGCGAAAGGGGATCTGGTCGATAGGGTTCGTCACGGGGTCGGGCCTGAAGAGAATCACGGAGAGCGTTCAGAAAGAATTCCTGACGGTGCTGGTGCCCAATTCGCCCACGCCGATAACCGGATATGTGATTTTTGTTCCAAAGGAGCAGACCATTGCTCTGGACATGACCATCGAAGAGGCGTTCCGATTCGCCGTCAGTGCGGGCGTTATCGTTCCGGAGAGCCGCCGCGACGTGGCGGCGCTGCCCAATGCCTATGCGGAACCGCCGCAAGAGGGATAACATGTGGGGTCAACTTGATTAAGGAGACGAGCATTGCTTTTTACAATCACGGGCAGGCATGTCACAATCACTGATGCGATCCGAGCCTACGCTGAGGAGAAGACGTCGAAGCTCCCCCGGTTCTACAGCGGCATCAATCAGGTGGAGGTGATTGTTGATGGAAATGACGCCGGCGCTAGCGTGGGCGTGGAAATCATCGCCAGAGGCGAGCATAGCAACGTCTTTGTAGCCACAGAGACAGGGGAGGATGCGTACAAATGTATCGACGCGGCGGTGCACAAGCTCGAAAGGCAGCTCCGTCGCAAGAAGACGAAAGAACGCGACGACAAGCATGTGGGAGGGCGTGAACGCGAATTACAGGAATGATGTCCGAGACCGTTGTCTCGGCGGGCCCGGCGACCGTCGCCTCTCGTAGGATGACAGCACTTTATAGAATTGGACGCAAAGGATGAAGTTCGAAGAGTTTGTGTGTTTTGAAGCAACGGTCCCCGAGTTGACGACGCAGGACCGCGATGGAGTGATTGCCGAACTGGTTTCGTCGCTGGTTCAGGCCGGAAGGCTGCCGGCCGCATCAGGCGCCGAGATCACCAAAGCGGTGATCAAGAGAGAGAACGAAGCCAGCACGGGGATGGGCAAAGGGGTTGCCATTCCCCACGTCAAGCGCGAGGTCGTGAAGGATGTCGTGGCGGTCTTCGGCCAAAGCAGTGGCGGCATCGACTTCGCGGCGCTGGATGAGCAGCCCGTCTATGCGGTCATCCTGCTGATCAGCCCTCTCGATAATCCCGACCGGCATCTTCAGGCGATGGAAAATGTCTTCAAGCACCTGCAGAACGAGAAGTTCCGCAAGTTCTTACGCCAGTGTCGGACGCCGAGCACGCTTGAAGACCTTTTGAAAGAGGCGGACGAGTGCCCATCGTGGTGACCCGGCGCCACGCGGCCCGTGAAGGGGGCAGGCCTGACATGCACACGGGAGACGAAATATTGGAGAAACTGGTGCGCGAGGCAACGGTACAGATTAAGAACGGCGATGGCCTCCACATGCGTCCGGCCATGCAGTTTGTCGATCTTGCCAGCCAGTTCGACTGTGAAATCACCGTGAGGAGCGGCCGCGTCGAGGCGGATGGAAAGAGCATCATGAACATGAGCATGTTGGCCGCCACCTACGGAACCCAGTTGAAAATCACGGCTGCCGGCCCCCAAGCCGAAGAGGCCCTTGAGGCCCTCCGCGAACTCGTCGAGGTGCGCATGTTTGATGAACCGCCACCGCCGAAGGCAAACAGTAACCAGTCGCAGTAGACGCTAGCATGGAGATAAAGAAAGGAATCGCTGCTTCACCGGGGGTGTCGATTGGCAAGTGCCTGACGATCGACTCAGAGGATTATCGAATTCCCCGACGTCAGATCGAGACGTCCCAGCGGATGGGCGAAGTCCAGCGCGTCCGCAATGCGTTTCGCGATGCCGTCGTGGAACTGACGGAACTGGAGCAGGCGCAGGACCAGACCTCGGGCGGGCGCATCAAGGATATCTTCGCCGTGCACTTGCGTTTTCTTCGAGACCGACGCCTGCGTCGGCGGGTGACGGACCTGGTTTTCGACGAATCGGTTGCCGCCGAATACGCCGTCGTCACGGTCTTTCACGAGATTGCGGCCCACTTCACCAGCGTCAAAGACACCTACATCAGCGAGCGGGCCGACGACATCTACGATATCGAGAAACGCCTGCTCAAGCAGCTTCTCGGCAGCAAACGTGAGGACGTCGCACGCCTGCGTGAAGAGGTCATTGTGGTCGCGCGTGAGTTGAGCCCCACCCAGACGGCTGGCTTCAACAAGGCGTTTGTTCGGGGCATCGCCTCCGATGCCGGGGGTCGAACCAGCCACGCCGCCATCGTAGCCCGCTCTCTGGGTATCCCGGCCGTCGTGGCGCTGGAAGACCTGACCGAAATCGTCCACGGCGGCGACACCGTGATTATCGACGGCAATCGCGGGCTTGTCATTGTCAACCCGGATGAAGAGACGATCCGCCAGTACGAGACGTATTCGCGGGAATTCGTCGCCCTCGAACACAAGCTCGACGGCATCCGGGAGAAACCGGCCGTCACGCGAGACGGGGTGCGGATCACCCTGCTGGGCAACATCGAGTTTCCCGATGAGGCCGAGACGATACTGGCCAAGGGCGGGGAAGGCATCGGGCTGTATCGGACCGAATTCCTCTACCTGAATCGACCCACGGAGCCGACCGAGGAGGAGCACTACCGGGCCTACGCCCAGACGGTCGGCGTTCTCAAGGACCGGCCCATCATCTTTCGCACGGTGGACCTGGGAGCCGATAAGTACACCCAACGCAAGCGGTTCGCACCGGAGCCCAATCCGTTCCTGGGGCTACGCTCTATTCGCTTCTGCCTGCAGAACCTGACGATGTTCAAGACGCAGCTCCGGGCGATTCTGCGCGCCTCGGTCCTGGGGCACGTCAAGGTCATGTTTCCACTCATTACAAACATCCAGGAACTGATGCAGGCCAAGATGATCCTCCACGACGTCATGGAGGATCTGGATGATGAGTCGATCCAGTACAATCGTAACATCGATGTGGGTATCATGGTCGAAACGCCGTCGGCGGCCCTGACGGCTTCGACGCTGGCCCGCGAGTCGGATTTCTT
>CAYNQP010000569.1:0-3155 GCA_964399325.1 uncultured Pirellulales bacterium | reverse complement strand
GGTCGGTTTGACGGTGTCGGGCAAGGACATCAAGTATTGGCGCATCGACCGCCGCGACGGCGGCGGGATGCTCGTCAACTTCTGGGGCCGCGGAAGGCAGCCGGGCGACCGTTGCGAGGCGCGGATCAGAACGCCGAATGGGTATGGCTCAGTCCGCGCCGTCTATCCCGATGATCTTGTCCTGGAGCGAGACGGGAACTGGCACTATCTGCGCTGGCTGGGACCGGTGGCGACGATCGTCTTCGAGCGGGAGGTGGCACCGGCGCGGCCACCGTCACCGGTTTGGGTTCGGTCTGGACCAATGCAGACAACATACACGTGGGGGGATGGACGACTGACGCCGGAGGTGTCGACACGCTTCGCATTCTCGATGGCGGTCTGGTGGAGGCAAACGATGTGACAGTCTGGGGCGGCGGCGCGCTCGAGGGAGACAGCACGCTGCGGACCGGCATGTTGGCCGTGCAGGGCGTGATTCGGCCGGGCAGGTCGATTGGCACGCTGACCATTGACGGCGACGTGACCTTCGATATCGGCAGCATGTTGGAGGTCGAAGTTGATGACAGCGGCAACAGCGACAAGCTCGCGGTCGTCGGTGATGTCAATATCGTCGGCGGCACGGTGCGGCCGATCGCGATGGAGACCATCACCGGCTCGCATCAGTACACGATTGTGGAGGCGAATAGCGTTGCGGGCACGTTCGACGCGCTGGACACGGCCCTGCTCGATACCTATGTCCTGTTAGGAAGCGAGGGGCTCGACTACGAGCCGAACGCGGTTCTTCTGACCATCACGCCGACGCCTCTTAACGACCCCAACATCGTGCAAACGCCCAACCAACGGTTTTTGGGGGCGGCGCTGCAGCAGATCGTCGAGGGTGGGGGAAATTCTGTGACGTTGGCTCTGCAATCGCTTGAGACCGACGACGAGGTTCGAGCCGCGTACAATCAGCTATCGGGCCGGACGAGGGCACCGCTGGGCGCCGTTACCGTGGCGGCCGGGGCGAGGCCGACGAGTATTGTCTCCAGTCGCATGCGCGGGGTCTCGGGGGGGCAATCCTCCAACTCGGGCATGCGGTCGCTCGCAACCGAAAGGGGAGCCGGAGGACTCAGCGACACGACCCATTTTGAAGTCGGGACGAGCCGGTACACGTTTGCCTTGGGCAACGGCACGCCCTACTTGAGCGACCAGCCGTGGGGCGTGTGGGGCAAGTGGTATGGACTCTACGGCGACCGGGAAACGGACGGCGCCGAACTGGGATACCAATACTCGGCGTACGGAGGCGGTTTCGGATTGGACTATCAGTTCAGCGAGCCGTGGCTTCTCGGCGTCACCGGCGGCTACTGGGACGGACACGTGGACTTCGCCTCTTCTGCGGATCGCACGGAGTTGGCCGGCACGTATGTCGGGCTCTATGGTAGCTATGAGAACACGGACTGGTACGTTGACTCCATTGTCACTTACGCCAGTCTCGACTACGAGACAACGCGGCATGTCGATCTTGTCAGTGAGCGGCTCGAAGGCGACTTCGGTGGTGACATGTTCAGCGGATACTTCGAGGCTGGTTTCAACTGGTGGCACCGGGCCGATTGCCTTATCCAACCCCTGGCGTCTGTGCAGGTGTCCTGCTTGGATATCGAAGGTTTCACCGAGTCCGGCGGTTCCAGCAACCTGAGCTACGACGGCGAGCAATACGTGTCATGCAGGGGGGGCTTGGGCCTGAAGGCGATCAAGCAACTCTTCCGTCATGCCGACGGCGGTCGGGCGGAGGTCGAGCTTCGAGGACGCTGGATCCACGAGTTTGGTGATACGCAGTCGAGCGTTGACGTGCGGTTCGCCAGCGATCCCGGAGCAGCCTTCCGGATCAATGACGCCGCGATCGACCGAGACAGCGCGCTGCTCGGGGCCGGCCTCAACGCCTGGCTCGGCACGGCAACACGGGTCTTCCTCGACTATGACACAGAGTTGAATTCCGACAGAACCGTTCAGATGGTC
Source organism: uncultured Pirellulales bacterium (assembly GCA_964399325.1). Taxonomy (GTDB): domain Bacteria; phylum Planctomycetota; class Phycisphaerae; order Sedimentisphaerales; family Anaerobacaceae; genus JAFGLV01. Next base: position 1,163 of record CAYNQP010000569.1, on the reverse strand, counting down.
AGCGGCGGCCTCGAACACCGCTGGTAGACGGCCGGCGCGGCGAAAGTTGTCCCGAATCGGGGTCGAACGTTGACAGGTTTCGGCCCGCTCGGTAAGATGCCCCCTCTTTGTCGTGTGATTTCCGTAGGACAGGGGGCATCTCGAATGAGCAAGAGCAAGATCACGGTGGTGGGGGCCGGCAACGTCGGGGCGACCACGGCGCACATTGCGGCAACGAGGAAGCTGGGGCAGGTTGTGCTTCTGGACATCGTCACGGGTCTCGCCGAGGGCAAGGCGCTCGACATGGCCGAAGCCAGTCCGATCTATCCGTCCGACCAGAGGGTCGTGGGCACTGCGGACTGGGCAGCGACCGCCGGCAGCGAGGTGGTTATCATCACCAGCGGTGTGCCGCGCAAGCCGGGCATGAGCCGCGACGATCTGCTCGCGACCAACACGAAGATCGTCAAGAGCGTCAGCGAGAAGATCGCCGAGCATTCTCCGAATGCGTTTGTCATCGTGGTCTGCAACCCGCTCGACGCGATGGTCTACACAGCCGCCAAAACCACAGGTTTCCCCAAGCAGCGTATCATGGGCATGGCCGGGGCGCTGGATTCGGCCCGGTTCTGCTACTTCCTCGCCGCCGAGTTGAACGTCTGCGTGGACGATATCAAGTGCGTGCTCATGGGTGGGCATGGCGACGACATGGTTCCACTTCCTAGATTTACTTCTGTCAGTGGAATTCCTATTGCCCAATTTCTCTCAGCTTCCCAAATAGACGAGATCGTGGGTCGCACGCGTAAAGGCGGAATTGAGATCGTCAATCTGCTGGGCTACAGTGCCTATTATGCGCCCGCGGCCGGGGCGGTGAAGATGGCCGAGGCGATTCTCACCGACTCCAGGCACGTCGTCTCTTGTTGCGCATACTGTGACAGAGAGTACGAAGTGGGCGGGCACTTTGTCGGTGTGCCGGCGGTGCTGGGCAAAGAGGGGGTCGAGAGAATCATCGAGTTGGATTTGGACGATTCGGAGAAGGCGCAGTTCGCCGAATCGCTCGCTCACGTCGAAGAGCTTGTCACTAAAGTGGACGCGCTGCTGTGATCATCGAAATGCTTCTGGGTTGTCCTTGCCATCACCGGACCGGTCATATAGCCGCCCCACACTTAACAGGGCTGTGGCAGAAGGGG
>CAYNQP010000568.1:0-3171 GCA_964399325.1 uncultured Pirellulales bacterium | reverse complement strand
ATCGTGCGCGTCAGCAATATCGTGCCCGAGGTGGTCAAGAGCTTCGATGAGGTCGTCAGCCACAAACACTTCATGGGCGACTTCCTGGGCGAGATCATGGATCAGGGAGTTTCTGCTAACAACGGCAATTCTACGCAAGATACCCATGGCACCTCATCATCAACGCCTTCATTCGAATCGAGCCATTCTTGAATACCGGACCAATCGACCGCACGTTTCGAACATCTTTAATCTTTATTGGACGGACGGCGCATGTCACGGGGAACGCGAATTCGCTTCACGCCTGCGATCAATCTCTTTATAGGACACACCAGGGACGTTGGGCGGAACGAGTGCAGGCTGAGCATCTGAACAGGGAGTCCGGCACGTTTCTTATGGGACTTGCTAATGTCACGGTATCACGAAAGAAAATAGTCGTTCCCACAAGCCGTAACGGATGAGTCATGGCGGGATTCTCCGTGTTCGGTGGAAGATTCGTCCTGGTTATGCGCGCCGGCGGTGGACTGTTCGGGCGGACGGAAGAAAACATCGTTTGTGGCTAACCCGTTGTCTATGCAGCCAGTTAGGACTGGCCGCGCGATTTTCCTTTCCGGCCGTGTTCGGGTGTGGCACGCGAGTTGCTTTATCCCTTCGAGATGTAATGGGCGCGTTTTGACAAGTGGAACCAAGCGTGACTTTGTCTCTCGGGTCATGCGACCTTCTTATCAGGGCCGAGGCTTATGGACGCAGTATCAAGCACGAACAATGCCAGCGACCTTCAGATGAACTACATGAAGCTGTTGGTAACACAGCTCCAGAACCAGAATCCTTTGGAGCCCATGGACAACCAGGATATGTCGGCACAACTGGCCCAGTTCTCACAGCTTGAGCAGTTGGAGAGCATGAACGGTTCCTTTGGCAAGGTGCTGGATTCTGTTCAGCGGAGCTATGCCAGTTCTCTGATTGGCAAGGAAGTGTCGTTCACGGGCACGGCGGCCGACGGAACCCTGGAGACCCTCGCGGGAGCCGTGGAGGAGGTTGTCATGACCAGTAGCGGCGACATTTCGCTGGTGATCGACCATCAGGAGGTCGATCTGGCGGCTGTCGTCTCAGTTCGGGACTAACGATTGAATCGGCGTTATCAATAGTAGGAGACAGGAAAGATGAGTTACGCGTTGTCGTCGGGAGTGACTGGACTTCAAGCCCATCAAAAGATGCTGGACGTGGCGGGCAACAACCTGGCGAACGTTAATACGACGGCGTTCAAGACCAGCCGAATCAGTTTTACGGAACTGCTGGGTGAGACACTCCAGCAGGCGTCGCAGCCTACGGAAAAGATCGGCGGAACGAATCCGCAACAGATGGGCAGTGGTGTGGGGGTGGCCGGAGTTACACCGATTATGGGCCAGGGCAGTATTGTTAACACGGGCAATCCGCTCGACGTAGCGATTGAAGGCCAAGGCTACTTTGTCGTCAGTGACGGTGAGCGCACCCTGTATAGCCGCGCCGGCACATTCGGTGTAGACGAGAACGGAAACATGGTCGATCCCTCGACCGGATACCGTGTGCAGCGGCTCGGTCTTACCGGCGAAGCCGACGGGTTCCAAATGCCTGGGGACAGTGGCATTCGTGTGCCCTATGATGTCGCGTTGCCTGCCAAGCAGACCTCCGATATTGTTGTCACGGGTAATCTCAGTGCGGATGCGTCCGGCACGGTCCGGGCTCAAACACTGACCTCGAACCTGACTTTCAGCTATGATGGAGGGACGGATGCCGCCGCCGCAACGGAGATCGGCCAACTCGGCCAGTTCTCAGGCGGGTCGGGTACGAATGGGAAACTGGGCGCCAGCGAAACGGGACAGATCGCGTTCTCCGGTTATCGTGCTGACGGGACAGCATTCGTCGGACCAAGCTTCACGGTCGCGGCGGGCACCACGGTTGAGGACTTGATCGATCATCTGAACGCTAATGTCCTCGAAGGGGCGACGGCGTCGCTGCAAAATGGACAGATCCGTATCACGGACGATGTGGCCGGCTACAGCAAGTCCGATATCGCCATGTCCTATTCCGGTGACGGCGAGTTGGATACACCCGCGTACTTCGATCTGGCCACGGTGGGTGGAGACGAAGTCAAGAGCGTGAACATTGCCGTGTATGATTCCCAGGGAGGCAAGAGTGTGCTGTCGGCCGCCTTTGTTCGTACCGATACGACCAACACCTGGGATTTGGTGCTTACCTCGGTTAGCGGGAACATCCATGAGATAAGCCCCGATAATCGGCGCGTCAACGGTATTGAGTTCGATGCTCAAACGGGCGCTTTTGGTGGAATACCTGAGGGTGAGGCGGCAGAGTTTGTGATGACGTTCGGACATGACGTGCTTCACCCTCAGGCGATCAGCCTGGATTTCGGCACCGTAGGTTCCTTCAATGGCGTGACGCAATTCGCAGGCAACTCCACGGCGGTGGCGAGGGAGCAGGACGGCTACGAGGCCGGCAGTTTGTCGGCGGTCTCGGTGAACAATGAGGGTGTGATCATCGGGGCGTTCTCCAATGGCATCAAGAAGGACATAGCGACTATGCAAGTGGCGCTGTTCAAGAATGCCGCCGGTTTGCTGAGTGCGGGCCGCGGATACTATGTTCCGTCGGCCAACTCCGGCGGGGCCGTAGCCACCCAGGCGATGAACACCGGCGCCGGCACCATTCACGGCGGGGCGCTGGAGAAATCGAACGCCGACGTGGCCAATGAGTTTGTGAACATGATCGAGGCTCAGAATGGGTTCCAGGCGAACGCCCGAACGATTCGCGTGGCCAACGACATTCTTCGTGAGCTGACGAACCTGATAAGGTAGCCGCGGGGCCTTTGGCTATGGTTCTCCGATGCGATGTGACATGATTGTTAGTGGCATGACATGGGATGGGGTGAGCGCATCTGTTTTAGCGCTGACGCCTATTGAGAAATGGAAGGCCGCTCGGGGTCTCGGCAGTGATAGCGCGCCGAGCAATACCTCGGACTACTGGTTCTATGTCCTGGCCATTACCGCACTGGTTGCTCTCGCCGGGCTCTTGTGGCAGGTCAGCAGCAAGAGGCGGAAGACGCAGAGCAAGGGAGTGTCCGGGGAATTGTTCGCTGAGAACGCGATTCGAAGAGGGCTGAGCGGCCGGGAGCGTCAGATTCTGCTGGCGATTGCGATG
>CAYNQP010000567.1:0-3195 GCA_964399325.1 uncultured Pirellulales bacterium | reverse complement strand
TGCGACGGTCGTGGAAACCAACGGGTCGGATCATGGTCATCGGGACGTTTCACAATCCGAACTGGTATTTGTCCCACATCACTCCTTTGTCTCGCAGCGGTGTGAAGGAAGTCGTCCTGGTAGTCGACGACCCTCAGATACCGCTTGAACGAGTCAGGTTCGTGTGTCCGCCGAAGTGGGCCTCCCGACTGTTGACGCGGGCGGGCGCCAAGGCGATCTGGATGATCTTCGCGGGCCTTCGCTATCGACCGGACCTGTACATGGGATATCACCTTGCGCCTGGAGCGTGCTCGGCGCTGGTGGCTGGCGGGTTGCTGGGCCGGCCCTCGTGCTATCAGATGACCGGAGGCCCGGTGGAGGTTATTGGCGGCGGTTATACCGCCGTTGACAGCCCGGAAGGGACTTTAGGGCGTCCGTCGAGATTCATTGAGTCATTAGCCATCAGAGTGGTGAGGCTGTTCGACCTCGTGGTAGTTCGCGGAAGGGAGGCTGAGGCGTTTCTTCGCAACCATGATGTGAAGGGATCAGTGGCCATCGTACCGGGGAGTGTCAACAGTCGTACGCAGATAGCCCAGAATGATCGAGAGATTCATCTGCTCTTCGTCGGGCGTTTGTCTTCGATCAAGCAGGTTCATCAGTTTGTCGAAATCGTTCACGCCGTCGGATGTAGCATGCCGAATACCCAAGCCGCCATCGTTGGTGACGGTCCCTTGATGCCAGATCTGCAGGCGTATGCGGAAGAACTGGGGCTGGCCAAGAGCATTGAATTCTTTGGCCAAAAAGAAGACGTGCGATCGATCATGGTCCGCTCCAAGATATTCATCCTGACCTCGAAATCCGAAGGTCTGTCTATTGCCATGGCGGAGGCGATGTGTGCCGGGGTAGTCCCTGTTGTCGCCAACATTGGTGAGCTTGGTGACCTGGTCGCCAGTGGCGTCAACGGCTACCTTGTTGAGCCGAACAATAGCAACGAGTACGCCGAGAAAGCGTTGTTTCTTCTGCTTGACTCGGCACTATGGGCGGAGCAATCACAAAGGGCAATCGAGGCCGCCAGAAAGTGCTGCGACGTTAAGGTTGTCTCAGAAAAATGGCGGCGGCACATAGATGACGTTGTTTCCAAGGCTTCGGGGCATCGTCTTCAGGATATCCTGAATTGAACGAAGTTCCTCTCTCGAGTTCGGTCGCAATCTCAACCAGCCGTTGCGGGTATCCGTCGCAGTCACCGTATTCGCCCGGCACGAACTATCCGGAACACCCTTTTGGTCCGGATACACTGGCTCGGGAAGTGAATCATGCGTACGAGGGGGTGCGCGATGCGCTGCGATTGTTGGCGCTTGATGCTGCGCATTACGGCCGGACAGAATGGAATCCGCTTGGCGACATTATCCATCCTGGCGACACCGTGGTTCTGAAGCCGAACTTCATTCGCGAGTTTCGCGAGACGCATCCGGGCCACGACGATTGCCTGATAACCCATGGGGCCATCATTCGAGCGGCCCTCGACTATGTCTTCATCGCCCTTAAGGGCAAGGGGCGAATCATCATTGCAGACGCTTCGCAGAATGATGCAGACTTCGACGCCATCAGACGGATCGCGGGATTGAACGAGATTCAGGAGTTCTATCGCCGACAGGCAGATTGTGACGTGGAGGTGTATGATCTCCGCCCTGAGAAGGCTCGGAAGATCGATGGTGTAATCGTGGGTCATGAGCGATTGCCCGGCGACCCGGCCGGCTATGTGAAGGTGGACTTGGCGCGCCACTCGGCGTTCCATGAGATCGATCATCTGTGCCACCTGCTGTATGGGACCGAATACGACGCCGCCGAACTCCGTCTGCACCACCATGACAATGTCCACGAGTACCTGATTTCAAGGACTATTCTGGAAGCCGACTGCATCATCAATCTACCCAAGCTCAAGACCCATAAGAAGACCGGAATCACGGTATGCATGAAGAACCTGGTGGGAATCAACGGTAACAAGAACTGGCTTCCGCACCATCGGGAAGGTACGCCTGCTCAGGGCGGAGATCAGTTTGCCGATGACGATATCAAGCATCGAATCGAACGAAAGGCTATGGGATGCTTCCGGCGTGTGTTTCCGGTGCTTGGGCCCTTTCGGAGAATGGCGGCCAAGCCGTTGAAGGCTCTTGGCAGGGGCATTTTTGGCGACACGAACGCCAATATGGTTCGTTCCGGCAACTGGTATGGCAACGACACAACCTGGCGCATGGTGATTGACCTGAACCGCATAGTCATGCATGCCGACAGGGACGGACGGCTTCGAGACAGTCCGGCGAGACGCCTATTCTGCATTGTTGACGGTATCATCGGTGGCGAAGGCAACGGTCCGTTGGATCCAACTCCCAAACCCGCGGCGATGGTGCTCGCCGGCGAGAACTGTGTTGCCGTTGACTTGGTCTGTGCGCATCTGATGGGTTTCGCGTACGAGCGGTTGCCGGTGTTGTCCAGGGCAATGACGAGACATTGTCTGCCAATTCGGACTTTCGACTACAAAGACGTTATCTGCAGATCGCGCGATCCACGGTTCGATCGACCTCTGGCGGATCTCGATGAGCTACGCCCCGCTTTTCGGCCCCATTTCGGATGGCGGGAACACATGGGCCGTGATTCGTTATCGGCATCCGACGAACGAAGACAGCGTGCGGTCTAGCCGCGTCCATCGGAAGTAATGGCCGCGGGCTATTCTGAATGAAAAGAGCACTGTCAAAAAAGAACCTATGGGAAACGACCCCGTCCTGGTTGAGGTCAACTCTGGGCAGAGGACTGGGGTTGGCGCCACCGGCATGGTTGCTGGGCGGTATGTTCAGAGGCCAGCACGAACATGCCCGGGATGCACAATGGTGGCCGATCGAGCGCAGCAGGGCATACCAATTAGAGAAAGTCCGTGAGATTCTGAAGCTCACCTGCGAAAGCACCCGGTTCTATCGTCGTGTGTTTGATTCTCTGGGATTTCATCCGGGAGATATCATGACCCTGGATGACCTGAGTCAGCTTCCAACGGTTGACAAGCAGGTTGTCAGTGAGAATCTCTTGGATATGTGCACAAGGAGTATCAGCAACAGCGATGTTGACTTCGTATCCACCGGAGGTGGAAGTGGGGCCCCACTCAGACTCTATCTGAATGCCAGTCGTTCGTCCATCGAGTATGCATATCTCGCCACGAGCTGGGAA
>CAYNQP010000566.1:0-3196 GCA_964399325.1 uncultured Pirellulales bacterium | reverse complement strand
GAACCAACAGATCCAGTTCGGCGGTCGAGGAGGTCGAGGAGGAGGCCAGCAGCAGACTACCCAGAGCAGTAGCACGACCTCAGATGTACCCGTTACAGCCTCCGCGGATGCCCGCACCAACTCCGTGGTAGTCACGGGTCCCCCCGATATGATGGAGACTATCGCCCAGGTCGTTAAGGACCTGGACGAGAATCCCGAGCAGGAACGGCAGATCTTCGTCTACCCGCTCAAGAACGGCACGGCCAGCAACCTCATGACCATCCTGAACAACCTCTTCCAGGAGATGCAGTCGCTGAACCAGCAGAACACCGGCCGGACCGGCCAGCAGTTCCAGGGCGGCGGCAATACACAAACCTCCAGTTCCACCAGCAGCAGCGATCTTTCCGAGGAGACCTACTTCGAGGCGGACGCCGAGACCAATTCGCTGCTCGTGTTGACCTCGACGAAGAACTACGAGAAGATCAAACCCATTCTCGACAACCTGGATAAGCCCGTCGGGCAGGTGCTCATCAAGGTCCTGTTCGCCGAGATTACGCATAATAACAACATCGATCTGGGCACGGAGTTCTCGGCGTGGAACCTGCGCGGCGCCGGTGACAGTAACAACGTGGAAGCGGGAACGAACTTTTTCTCCCCGGCTGATTTCACGTCCGGCCTGACAGCCACGGTGCTCGATAAGACACTGGACGTCACCGTGCGGGCCCTCCAGCAGACGGGCAAGCTGAACATTCTCTCGCGGCCCTACATTCTGACCAGCAACAACCAGACGGCCACGATCACCGTCGGCAATGAGGTGCCGTTCGCCACGGGCAGCACCATCGTCTCCGGCCAGACGCAAATCACCACCGAGTACCGAGACGTCGGCATCATCTTGTCGGTGACCCCGTCGATCAACCCGGAAGGGCTCGTCATCATGACGGTCCGCCCGGAAATCTCGTCCACGACCGGTGACACCGTTCAGGTCTCGGATACACTCAATCTGCCCGTCTTCGCCACGCGTACGTCCGAGACCAAAGTGGCCGTCCGCGACGGTCAGACCATCGTTATCGGCGGTTTGATCCAGGACGAGATCCGCGACACGATCCGGAAGGTCCCCCTGCTGGGCGACGTGCCGGTGCTGGGCCACCTGTTCAAGCGGACCCAGAAGGAGAAGGCCAAGACCGAGCTGCTGATCTTCCTGACGCCGCACGTGGCCCCGGATGCGCTGGCGCTGACGCCCATTTCCGACGCCGAGCGGGCCCGGAGCAATCTGCACAAGGACAAGGTCATCGCCGAAATCTTCAGAAGCCACATGATCGGCATGGGCGGCCTGCACAACGTCGATGCCAACGAGCCAAACGCACCCTAAGACGAAGGTGTTTGGACCAAACCACGGACAGTCAGCCGGCGTGCCTTTCGCGCCGGCTGATGTCTTTTATGCTGGCTTTCTCCGACGGTTTCGGCGATAATAACATCATCTGAAGTGAAGTGGCGCAGCCTCAAGAACGAGTACCGGCGGTTGAGCATTATTGTCGGAGGGTTCGGCCATGGCGGAACTGGTTACTGTCTACTGTACGTTGCCGGATGACGTGTCAGAGATCGTACACCTGCTGCAGAACCACGACCTCCATCCGGTGGTCGTCGACGACGTCGACAAGATGGGTGGCTACCGGAGCCATGAGGTCCGCGTCGCGGTGCCCGCGGCCGAGCGCGACAGGGCCGTGGCGGTTCTGACCCGGGCCGAACGACAAGGCAAAGCCCGCATCGCCGAGTTGGTCAAAGGGACCCACGGAATCGTCCTGCTCATGATTGCCGCGCTGGGGTTTGTGGGGCTCCTTGGGTTGTTCGACACCCACGGCACGTGGCTTTTTGCCACCTGGATCATCCTGATTGCCGTTGCCGGCGTGGCCCTCATTCGCTGGGCCTGGGGCAAGAAGGGAAAGGACTGACACGGTTCTGAAAGGACCCTCGCGCGGCTACGCTCCGTCTTGTCATCCCTTCGACTGCGCTCAGAGCAGGCTTCTATACGGATTAGGATAGACCCTTGAGCGGCATCTGGTAGGGTGGGGTTCACCCCACCGGAACGCTATCGAAGCGGAATCGGTGGGGTAAACCCCACCCTACCGATTCTGTTGACCTTGCCCCCATCGGTGTGTTACACTGGCAGTCACGGAGCCGGGGCTGGGCGGGAGGATTCTCTTCGGACGAAACACCCCGGTGCGAGAACGTGTCGGTGCGCAGCCGTGCTGACGGTCTGCGTGCCATAGTGAAGGGGCTAAGAATGAAAAGGTCCATAATCACCATCGCACTGACCCTCTCTGTTTCGCTGGCAGGCCGGACACAGGCCCAGGATGCAGACGCTCTCCCTCCTGTCGAGGATGGTACGGTCAAGATCATGCTGACCAGGTTCGATGTCAACGACACGAGCCTGGAGTTGAGTTGGAGGATCAGAAACGACACGGATCATGATGTCTGGATTTGCGACAGGGTAATTCCTCCGGACTCCACTGGCGCGGAATCCCTCGCGGGGGAAGATGGCAAGACACATCTGCTCAGGAGGCGGCTCGACCTGCCGCAGCAACCAGGAGTGCTGTGGGAGCATTTGCCCAGAGGGTGGTACGTACGTTTGCGCCCCGGCGAGGAAAAGGCGGACTCCTACTCTCTTGCCGTGTCTATTCAGCCTTCCCTCGTCATGTTTGGACCCTATTACGCGCATGGTGACCACGCTAAGCGACTCGCCTTGGAGATCGGCTACTATGACGAAGACCTCCCGGGATTGATTCTCAAGATTGTCGATTTCGCCGAGGAACTCGGCTGCGACGTCGGTCCTTACAGCCCTCTCTACGGGTCCGCTGATTCCACGGGATTCCTCCAGCGTTTCTTCGCAGGGCTGGTCGTCGCGAGCGGCTTCAATCTCGATAGCTGGGCGTACTTTCGCAACTCAGTCACATCCGGAGGTGACGAAATCATCCTGCCCTATATGTGGCAAGCCCTTAATGGTGAGAAGGTCTTGCGTGTGACGGTTGATCCCGTGGCGATACCCTACAAAGTAGGCGCGTGGCGGCCGTAGGCAATGCAAGGGGTGACGAGCGCCGGGGCGGTGAGTAGCGAGCCGCAAGTCCGTCGTGATGAGAGTCATACGGATTATGATTAATTCGTGGACTCCGTCTTGTCATCCCTTCGGCTTCGCTCAGCGACTGTGTTGGTAATCAAGCAC
>CAYNQP010000565.1:0-3198 GCA_964399325.1 uncultured Pirellulales bacterium | reverse complement strand
AGCCGACGCTTCCATGAAGGGCTCCTTCCATAGGGCATTGATCGCTATTCTTGCAAGGCCTTGCCCAGAAAAGGAGGACTATACAGCATGGTAAACGCCCGCGCAATTGCCTATCTTGACATCCGTGAATTTCCTCCATTTCGCTTCGTGCGATTGCCCTGGGTCAAAATGCGGAGGCCGTTCATCAGGGCCCGCTGTTGACAATCCCCCGTACTTCTGCTATCAACGCAGGCGAGAGCGGCGGGCTCTCCAAAGGGTATGGGCATGCCCACAAGTCCTTGTCGAAAGCGCCTGTGGGAAGGAGTGGATTGCTACGGATGGCTGTTCTGGCAGGGATTGATGAGGCAGGATTCGGCCCTCTTCTTGGGCCGTTGGTGATTTCTTCTTCGGCGTTCCGCGTTGAAGCCGGGCATCTGGGCGCGGACCTTTGGCAGGTTCTTCGCAAGAGCGTGGGCCAGACACGCAAGCACCTGGCGGGCCGGTTGCTCGTGGCCGACAGCAAGAAGGCGTACAAGCGAGCCGAGGGTGTGGGCCATCTGGAACGAACCGTGCTGGCCGCCTTGGCCAGTCTGGAGAAAGAGCCCACCGGCACCTATGATCTGCTGGCTTATCTGTGCCCGGAGTGTGTGCCGCGATTGCTGGAATACCCGTGGTACCGGGACATCGAGCGCCGGCGCTTTCACGCAGGCTTGGCTGATCTGAAGATTACGTCGAAGGTGTTTGCGGATGACATGGCCGAAGCCGGGACAAGGCTGATGCGCCTTGAGAGCCGTTGTCTGGATGTCGCCCACTACAACACGTTGGTTGGCCACATGCGGAACAAGTCGCAGGTCCTGTTCGTGGCCACGACCCAACTTATTCAAAAGATCCTCGACGAATTCTCCGACGAGGAGATTCGCATCCTTATCGATAGGCAGGGCGGGCGCGTCCACTATCGGGAACACCTCCTGCGCAGCTTCCCGGGCATGGAGTTGAGAATCCTGCACGAGAGCGACGAGAGAAGCGCCTATGAATTGCGGACCCGCTCGCGACGTGTGGAGCTGGCCTTCGAGATAGGTGCGGACGATCACCATTTCGGGGTGTCGCTCGCGTCGATGGTTAGCAAGTACGTGCGGGAATTGCTGATGGAGAGTATGAACAATTACTTTGTGAGTATGAGCCCCGATCTGAAACCGACCGCAGGCTATTGGACAGACGGTCTGCGGTTTCTGGATGAACTACGTATGCACGTGCCCCAGTTCGAGATCGACAGCCACCGGCTTATTCGATGTCGCTAAGCGGCGAGACGAATCACAAGTGGGTGCGTAAGGTTCACCGGACCTGAGGATAGTATGGCACACGAGAGGAAAGAACAGAGCTACCTGACAACCGTTTCCTTGGTGATTCTTGCCTTTGTGGCCGTGGCGGTGGCGCTGATCTACACGCGGGCTGTCATGATCCCATTTGTCGTGGCCTTGTTCATCGTGTCACTCGTTTCACCGGTGCAGGATTTTCAGGTCAAACGGCTGAGGTTTCCCCGCATCATTGCGACCGTGGTGACGCTGCTTGTGGTCCTGATTATCCTTGGGCTGGCTTCTCTCTTGGTCACATACACGATTCACACGGTCGTTTCCACGGCCCGCGACTATAGCGCCAGCTTCGCGTACATGGCGAACAAGGCGCTTGAGCCTCTGGAATACATCTACAAGGAGGAAGGCTCTGCCGAGCCGAAGGCACCGAACGAGTCGGATCCGACCGCCGATCTGTCGGCAGAACCTTCGTTCCTGGAGTCGGAATTGGACGCGAACGCGGTCGACCTGGCCGAGCCCTATCGGGATACGCCGGGCGCGCGGGTCCGGCGGCTCAACACGAAGAAGTTGGTCAGCGACATGCAGAAGTATATTTTCGATATCCTCACAAATGCCGTGGGGACCATTTTTGGGCTGATCTCCGGGGTCTTCTTTGTTATTATCTTTGTCATGTTCCTCGTCGCAGGGCGTGATCCCTACGCGACTCACTCGGAGATCTACGCCAACATCGTGCAGAAGGTCCGCCGATACGTGGGGACGAAAGTCGCCATCTCTCTCGTGACGGGATTGTTGGTCTGGGTGGCTCTCCAGCGGCTGGGGCTGCCTATGGCGATTGTCTTCGGCATCCTTGCCTTCTTCTTGAATTTCATCCCGTCGATCGGCTCTGTCATTTCGACGCTACTGCCGATCCCGGTGGCGGTCGCCCATTTTGCCAGCGCCCCGAGCATGCAGGGTCAAGAACACGCCTACTGGGGGACGGTCTTTCTGGTGGTAGCCATTCCGGGGACCATTCAAGTGGTCATGGGCAACATTATCGACCCGAAGCTGATGGGCGAGGGCCTGAATCTCCACCCCGTGACGGTGCTTCTGGCCCTGTCGTTCTGGGGGCTTCTCTGGGGCATTGTCGGGATGTTCCTGGCTGCGCCCATAACCGCCGCCATCAGAATCATCCTCATGCAGTTCGACACACTCAGGCCAATTGGGAAGCTCCTTGCGGGTGATTTTGCACGGCCTGAACCCGAGGGAAAATAGCGCGCCCCGGCCACAACGTGGAGGCCTGCGCGGTCCCGCCAAGACGCGTCAGGCGTCCTGCAATTCCGCGTTGAGCAGCACGATCTGGCGTTTTTCCTCGCCAATGACCTTGTCAACGATCTCTTCGGCGGCCGGATCGCGGGCGAAGTCTTTCAGACCCTGGTAGAAAATGATGACCTCATTGGCCCGCCGGATGGCGTCCCGGAGAACCTGCTTCTTGGTCTCCTTGCCGGTCAGCTGGCCCGGGGTACTCTGTCGCGTGCCAAACCAGGTTAGACCGGCCATAACCTCGGGGTTGGAAAGAACGTAGTTGTCGGGGTCGAACGTGCCGAACACGCCGGTCTTGTCGGCAATCCGCTTCTTCATCCGGGCCCAGATCTTCTCGTGCTTGGCTTTCCAGTTGGCGAGGTTGTAGTAAGTGTTGCGCAGATCGGGATCGCTGAACAGCTCGGCGGTCTTGAGGTAGAACCGGGCCCCTTTGTGCTCGATCTGTTCCGCGATCTGCAGAACTTCAAAGACGTTGAACTTCGTCTCCATGCCGCGCTTTCGTGAAGAGGCAAGCAATCGTTTTCTCAGAAACGCCACGCAAGGACCAAGGCTGTTCAGATGGCAACATTCGACGTCCCAGAGCGAAGAATCAGCCTTTCTGATTATATTT
>CAYNQP010000564.1:0-3198 GCA_964399325.1 uncultured Pirellulales bacterium | reverse complement strand
CGGCCGGCGGCATCATGGACCCGTTGGTCATCAGCGTGCAGGAGGACGCGACCATCGCGGAGGCGGTGAGCAAAATCCGGGAGGCGGAGATCGACGAGGATTTCTATTCCGTCTATATCGTCGACGAGAACGGTCGATTCGTTGGCGACGTGCGGCTGCGCTTACTGCTGACCCGCCCGGAAGACACCCGGATTCGCGATCTCGTGGATCCCGACACGATCTACGTCTCGACCGACATGGACCAAGAGGAGGTCCGGAACATCTTCAGCAAGAACGATCTGATCGTTGCCCCGGTCCTGGACGAAACGCACCGGCTTGCCGGGCGCATTACGGCCGACCGCGTTATCGAGGTCGCAGAAGAGGAAGCGGCCGAAGACTTGTACGCGATGGCCGGCACCGACCCGGACGAACTTGAGACGTTTTCGGCGATTCGCGCGGCCAAGATCCGGATGACCTGGATCCTGCCCTGCCTCTTCGGTACGGGCATCACGGCCCTCGTGCAGATGCACTTCAGGTCGCACGATCTTCTGGTCTACGCGGCCGCATCTGTATTCGCCCCCATGGTGGCGGCTATCAGTGGCAACACGGGCCTGCAGACCTCGGCTATTGTGGTCTCGGGTTTGGCCACAGGGCATCTCGCCGCCTTGCGATTCAGCCAGGTCTTCAGCCGTGAGGTGCGTATTGCGCTGCTCGTCGCCCTCTGTTGTGCCGTTCTGAGCGGGATTGTCTGCACGGCGTTCAACCATTGGAACCCAGGCACGGAAACGGGCACTTCCCTGAGTGCTGCGGACCGTCCTGATGATGTCGTCGATTGGAAACCAGACATCTCCCTGATGCAGTTGTCGTTGGCGCTGAGCGTGGCAATGTTCTCCGCCATCATGGTGGCGACCACATTGGGACTGTTTCTGCCTTTCGCGTTCCGCAAGGTCGGCATCGACCCGGCCATCAGCTCGGGGCCCTTGGTAACAACCGCCAACGACTCGATTAGTGTCGCAATCTATATGACACTTGCGGTCGCCCTGGCGTCCTGAGGGAGTGGGGTGCTCCTAAATTGCCGAGTATCCACAAAACTGATGCAATCATTAGAACTCCTACACTTGGCAATATCTCATGACATGTCGGAATGGCGAGGCAAGGTTTTTTTCGTCTTTTTTCACCATCTCTCCCCTGCTCCACCCTTCAAGCCGGCTCGCCCGGGACCTTCGCAAGACATCAGCGCACTGCTCCAGGTATCAGTGGCCATTCGATCACGCGCATGAGCGACCACTCCGTGCCCGGTCGCTCGGCCGATAATCTCGTTTGTTCTCGCGACCCACGCGAGCCCGGTTGTGCCCAGTCGCCTCCAGCATTCGCAGGACACAGCGAGGAACTGCGAGCTTTCTTCAGAAACTCACTCGAAACGACGCACCGCATAGGGACTACCAGCGTATTCCTAGCCAGGACAACTGTCTGGGGAATCGTAAAAATTCCTTGGACAGTCTTCTTACATGTGTGGTAAAATATATTTAAGAAGTACTATTCAACGTTGGAAACCTCTTGGAGGAGGGTAAGAGATGAATTCAATGATACGTGTGCAGGGTGCACTTCTAGTTGCTCTCGTTTGGGTTGGATCATTGGGTACGGTCTGCGCCGGCACCACCTATTATGTGGACGATGACGCCGCTGCCGATTTCAAGACGATCCAGGAAGCGGTCGACGCGGCCGCAAGTGGTGACACAATCGTACTTCAGGCGGGCAGGTATACGGGCCCCGGCAACTGGGACGTCGTCATAGCGGAGAAGGTCCTTACGATTACCAGCGTCGACCCCAACGATCCCACCATTGTAGCCGCGACGGTTATTGACTGCCAGCGTACGGACGCAAACGGTCACCGCGCCTTTAAGACTTGTCCGGACACCGGGGTCGTGCTGACCCTTGCCGGCCTGACTCTAGTCAATAGCTCGAGCACTTTCAACGGTGGTGCCGTGTTGTGTGAAGGGGCCACGCTCCGCGTGTTCAACTGTACGTTCACCAACAACTCAGTGCAGTGGTGGGGCGGCGCTGTCTATTGCCTGTTCAGCAACGCCACTTTCCACGGCTGCACGTTCTCCGACAACACCTCAGCCGCCTTGACAGGCGGGGGCATCTCCGCCGGCAACAGTGTCGTGAGCTTCGCCAACTGTGCTTTCGAATCGAACACCGGCAACGCCCTCGTGAGTCTCGATAGCAGCGTGACTCTCTTGGACTGTGCATTTGAGAACAACGTGGGGAAGGACGGCGGGGCCATCTACAGCTATGCGACGGCCAGCAATAAGCAGTCGAACCTGAACATGACCCGTTGCACCTTTGTCGAAAACGTGGCCAACGCTTCCGGCGGTGCTCTCGAGGGCATCAACGTGCGAGGCGCCATCACGGCCTGCACCTTCGCCGCCAACACGGCTCGCGCAGATGGCGGCGCTCTTTGGCTGCGTCGCTCGTCACCGGCCATCACCAATTGCGTCTTTGTCGCGAATGTCGCGGGGGGTATTGGTGGCGCTATTGCCAATCTGTACGAAAGTGCTCCCCAAATCATCAACTGCACATTCGTGAGCAACGAGGCCGCCGCCGGCGGCGCCGTTGCCAGCAAGTACAACAGCGATCCTCTGGTCAGCCACAGCATTCTCTGGAGCAACGTGGCGGCAACAGGAAAGAACCTGTACCTGATACGTGTGGATACCGGTATCGGCTATCTCGCCAAGACAACTATCGAGTACAGCGACATCGAAGGTGGGCCGTCGAGTGCGTACCAGGACCCCGGATGCAGCTTGACCTGGGGCCCCGGCAATATCAACTCCGACCCTCTCTTCACGGGCCCCTTCCGCAACGATTATCGCTTGTCGACAGATTCGCCCTGCATCGATGCGGGTAGTGCCGATTACATTCCGGATGCCGGTGCAAAAGATCTGGATGGTTATCCGCGACTTTATGGCTCGGTGGTCGACCTGGGCGCCTTCGAATACCAGGGTCTCGGACCGGTCTACCGGTTCTGGTCGCCGGTTAAGGAAAAGCACTTCTATACGATCAGCGGTGCCGAGCGCGACTCGGTCCTCAGCCAGTACCCACACATCTTCAGCTACGAGGACGTGGCGTTCTATGCTTATTATCACCCGTCCGAGAAGAATCTGGTTCCCGTCTATCGTTTCTGGTCACCCACGCTGGAGGCGCACGTCTGGACCATCA
>CAYNQP010000563.1:0-3201 GCA_964399325.1 uncultured Pirellulales bacterium | reverse complement strand
CTTTGATGTGGTGACGATTCTCGGGAACAGCTTTGGCTACTTCGAGACGATCGAAGACGACATGCGTGTCCTGAAAGAGGTGTTTCGCGTTCTCAAACCATGGGGCCGATTGCTGATTGACGTCGCCGACGGCGAGTATCTGCGCCGCAAGTACCAGCCTCGGTCGTGGGAATGGATTGATAAGCACCACTTTGTTTGCCGGGAACGTTCCCTCTCGCTGGACAAGCAGCGGCTGATTTCACGAGAAGTGGTCACCCACGTCGAGAAGGGCGTTGTGGCGGACCAGTTCTACGCAGAGAGACTCTATTCCCGAAAGAGCCTGCAGGAGCTGTTGGCCAAGGCGGGCTTCTCCGACGTTACGATTCATGGCCAGATCTCCGGCGACTCCCAGCGCAACCAGGATCTGGGCATGATGGAACGACGCATCATGGTCACGGGGGGCGTGCGGAAGGACTGGACGCCCAGGAAGCGCAAGAAGGACTTCAAGAACGTCACCGTTGTCTTTGGCGACCCGAGCAGAGCGGATCCACTCAAGCCGCTGTGTGTGTTCGACGCGGACGACTTCTACACCATCGACCAGCTCAAGGACGCCCTGCGACAACTGGAGGGCCACCATTACACGTATCTGAACAATCACGACACGTTGATTGACGATCTGAGAAAGGTCAACGCCAAAACGGATCTGGTCTTGAACCTTTGTGATGAGGGGTACACCAACGATCCCCGCAAGGAACTCCATGTCCCGTCTTTGCTGGAGGTGCTTGGCATCCCGTACACGGGTGGAGGGCCCCAGTGTCTGGCCTTCTGCTACGACAAGTCTCTCGTTCGCGGGATCGCCAAGGAGATGCAGGTTCCCGTGCCTGAGGGGTTCTTCATCAAATCCGAGGACAGCACGTTCGAGCTGCCTTTTGGGTTCCCGGTGATCGTCAAGCCCAACTCGGGTGATTCCAGCTTCGGCATCACCCAACGCAGTGTGTGCAGCACGGGGGAAGGCATGGTCAACGCCATTACGGAAATTCGTGAGCAGTTCGGGTACGAGAAGCCGATTCTGGTCGAGGAATTCTTGACCGGCATGGACTTCACCGTGGGCATCATCGGCAACCCGCCCGAGTCGTATACCGTTCTACCGATCATCGAGGAGGACTACTCGGCGCTGCCGCCTGAGCTGCCCAAGCTCTGCGGCTACGAAGCCAAGTGGTTGCCTGATTCACCCTATTGGAAGCTCAAATCCGTTCCGGCCCAATTTCCGGAGGGGATCGAGAAGCTCGTGGTGGAATGTTGCCTGAAGCTTTTCGAGCGTCTCGAATGTCGCGACTATTGCCGATTCGATTGGCGACTCGATGCTGAAGGGACACCGAAGCTGCTGGAGGTGAACCCCAATCCAGGCTGGTGCTGGGATGGTCATATGGCCAAAATGTCGAAGATTGCCGGCATTTCCTATTCTGAGATGCTGGCCGCCATCCTCTCTGCAGCCGAAGAACGCCTGGGACTTCTGCCTTCAAGTGCCAAGACGCCTGGTGGAGTCCAGGCCAGCCAGAGTACGCCCATCGTTGTCGCGGAGACATCGCCCAAATCATCGGACGCGCAATGCCGTTCCTAGGATACGAGCGTTCCGGAGAGGGGCCTGCTCTCGGTCCCTCTCCGACGCTTTTCTGCCGAGTTTGCCTCGATCTGTCGCCATCCGGACGTAGCGACTTGAAGTGTTCTAATGGTGGTTTCAGATGACACTTCTGACGGCGACTATGCGTCCCAGTAGAGCCGCTCTTCGTGCTTCCAATAGAAGCGGCCCAGCAGATGCGCCAGAACCAGTGCTTCCCCGAAGGCAACGATCCCCAGGAGGTAGAATACAAACCAGAGCTGCGGATTGAGAATGAAGTAGAACGACAGCACGAATAAGAGGTTGACGGCATAGTAGAAGACCACCAGGCCGCAGTATTGAAAGAACGTGCTGAGAATCGAGCGGGCCAGCGGGATCGGATTCAGCGCCCGGAGTGATTCGGACATGACGACTGCCAGCAGCCCCATCGGCAAGAGGAAGGCTCCAACGCCGTACAACGTCCACAGTGCCGCATCGGTTCTGTGTGTGAGTTTCCAATAGACCAGCGCGGGCGACAGGGAGAAGAGAAGGCAGGCAAGTACGTAGAATATCTGGGTCAGAATTTCCCAGAGTCCGGGGGCCGTGCCCGCGGTTTCCGTCGCCCGGATGCCGCCGCAAGCGCTGTCACGAATGCACTCGCACACGTACCAGTTCATGTACATGCAGAACAGAAGCAGTGATGTCCAGTGGGCAATAATGACCGGGACCCAGACAATCAGAGCCACCGGCGCGAGCATGCAAAGAACGTTCAAGGACTTCGACATCACCCGCAGCACAAAGGGTATCCCGACACAAAGCGCCAGCATCGTCAGGCCAGCGGTGTTGAATGGGTAGAGGAAGATGTCAATGATCCAGGGCAGCCGGCGCGGGGGAACCTCTTCATTGTCCTTGAGCAGGTAGCGGCCCCGCAGACCCCGGAGTTGTTCGTGCGTTTCCTGATCTTCGTTTTCCGGGCTTGCCGTCTCTGTTGTCGATAGGTCCAGTAGCGTGCCGTCCAATACGGGGGGAATCAGGACCAGTTCGGCCGGACCGGAATCGGGCGATGTGGCCCAGCCGTTCTCGGCTGGGACCACCCCCGAGGGCGGGGGCGCCACAGGGACTGTCAGCGTCTCCTTGCAGCGGGGGCACTTGCCGCGCTTGCCCGCCCGGTCGGCCGGGACGCTCAGCCCGCACCCGCAGTGGGGACACGGGAACTTTAGCTTCTGTAGGTCTTCCGCCATCTCGAACCGTCCGCCCAGGTTGGTTGCCGCGCGTTAGATCCAATCACGATCACACCCGTCAGTATACCATTATTCGGAGGCGTTTTCACGACTAATCGCCTGCGACCCTCCTGTAAGGCACGGTCGGGATACGACGGCGGAGCGCATGCGCCCTATGCAGGGCAAGCGCGCAGCGCCACGTCAGCACAGTGGAGTTTGGCCTTGCCGGCGGGGCTGCCGTTCGCTACACTCTCGACGTTCATGCCGTTCGGTTGTGGATGTCCGTGGGGTGGCTGTGTTGGCTGATACGGACGAGGTGCAGCCGGAAGCGAAGTGTTCTTGGAGTCTATGAAGAGAATCTGGGACAAGCGACAAGCGATTCTGCGGCGTCTGAAGCTGACGCCC
>CAYNQP010000562.1:0-3201 GCA_964399325.1 uncultured Pirellulales bacterium | reverse complement strand
CGGCCTATGGGATTGAGGGCGCATATGGTCCTTTCACGGGCCGGCTGAGCAACAACGGCGAGCGAATCGACCTGACCAATGGCAACGGGGAGGTGTTCCTGTCGGCGCGGTATGCCGACAACAGCCCTTGGGCGGTCTCGCCCGATGGCACCGGGCATTCGCTGGTCCTCTCCAGGCTCGGTGGCGACCCGGAAGAGGCCTCGTCATGGTCGGCCAGCAGTCGTCTCGGCGGTACCCCCGGCGGCCCCGATGAGATCCAGGTCGAGCCTGAAGATCCGACCCTGGTGACGCTCGTGGACGTGGGCCACGCCGGCCGGTACTTCAAGGGAACCCGAGAGCCGTCGCCAGGCCCCGGCGGCGTACCGACAACAACCTGGACGCTGGTGCAGTTCGACGACAACCCCACCAAGACCGCGTGGCTGGACGGCCCCAGCGGGTACGGATACAGCAGCGACACGACGGAGCTTCAGCCCGTCCGAACCGTATTGGATGACATGAATGGTGGCTACATCTCCGTCTATGCGCGCCTTCGCTTCACTCTGTCTCAAGCGCAAATCGACTCCTTCACCCAGTTGAGTGCGGAGGTACATTATGATGACGGCTTTGTGCTGTATCTTAACGGCGCACGCGTGGGAGGCTCCGCGGAACTCCCCGGCGACCCACCTGCATTCGATCAAAACGTAAACTCAGCGTCGGACTACGCCCCGGCCAGCCTGGATCTGACCGGCTTCATGAACCTGCTGGTGGCGGGCACCAACGTCCTGGCCATCCAGGGCCACAACTCCGCGATATCCGGCAGTTCCGACTGCATCGCCAGCCCCATCCTGCGGGCAGTCATAGCGATGCCCGAGGAATCTGACAACCCCCGGACGCGGCTGGTCATCAATGAGCTACTGGCCAACAGCGATGCGGCCCCCGGCCTCGACCGGATCGAACTGTACAACCCGGGGTCTATTCCGGTCGATCTGAACCATGTCTATCTAAGCGATGATCCGGCGGAGTTGCTCAAGTACAAAGTCCCGGCCGGCATCGTGCTGCAGCCGGGCGAATTCTGGACCGTCAGCGAAGGCGTCCCGCCGGACGGCATGCCGTTCGGGCTCGACTTCGCCGGAGAGACGGTCTATGTCACCGCGGCCACCGGGGACGCCGTGCCGGTGCCTGTACGCGTGATGGATGCGGTACGCTACGGCGCAACGGAACCCGATGTCAGCTTCGGGCGATTCCCGGACGGCGCCAACACCTTCGACTTCCTGACATCAGCCACCTTTGGAGGACCGAACAGCCGGCCGGTAGTCGGTGCCATCGTGATCAACGAGATCATGTACCACCACCCTACGGAGGACGACCGCTTCGAGTATGTCGAGTTGTACAACCAGGGGACCGCAGCCGTCTCGCTGGCGGCGTGGGCCTTCACCGACGGGATCGATTACACCTTCGCCGAAGGTGCCGAGCTGCCGCCGGACTCATATCTGGTCGTGGCCAAGGACCCGGACGTCCTCGCAGGCGTGTATGGCAATCTCGTCATCGGGTCGAATCTGATCGGCCCCTATGCAGGCAGCCTCAACAACCACAGCGAATGCATCCGGCTCTCTCGACCGTTCGTGCAGGCCGGTCCAGGGGTGGGAGAACCTCAAACGCACATGGTTACCGCCGATGAGGTCACGTATCATGACGGCGGTCGCTGGCCGAGATGGGCCGATGGGGAAGGGGCCAGCCTGGAACTGCGCGATCCGCGCAGCTATAACGACACGCCCGCCGCCTGGACCGACAGCGACGAGAGAAGCAAAACCGCGTGGCAGCAGTTCTCGTTTACCATCAGCGGCAGCGACTCTCAGTACACACACGACCAGATCGGCATCTTCGATCTCATGCTGCTCAACCCGGGCGAAATGCTCCTTGACGACCTCGAACTCATTGTCAGCGGCACCAATCGTCTGACCAACAGCGGCTTCGAGGGAGGCGAGTCGCCCTGGCGGATCCTCGGCAACCACGTCCGCTCATTCGCAACGACAGAGGACCGCCATTCCGGGGCTCGCGCGCTGCACCTGATTGCCACCGGGCGTGGCGACCCGGGCGCCAATCGCATCAATCAGTCTCTTAGCAGCGTCACCGCCGGCACGGTGACGTTCCGGGGCTGGGCCCGATGGCAGCGGGGAAGCCGATTCCTACTCCTGCGGACGGCGCGGGAGACAAAACCCGTCCAGCCGCCGCGACCGGCGCACGCATTCGAGCTCGATATGCCGCTGAACCTCGGCACGCCCGGTCTGCAGAATACGGCCTTCGCGCCCAATCGCGGACCCGACATCGTTGACGTGCGCCACACACCTGTCTTGCCCGCTGCCGGCGAACCGATCGTCGTGACCGCCCGCATCAGCGACAATGACGGCATCATGGCGGCCATACTCCTCTATCAGTCCGAAGGCAGCCCTCAATCCGAAAACGTGCTTCTGGTGGACGACGGGTCGGGCGATGACCTGATTGCAGGGGACGGCCTCTTCACGGCCACCATCCCAGGGGCCCCAGGCGGCACGATGCGATCCTTCTATCTCACAGCCTTCGACGGCACCACCATCACGCAGTTCCCCACCCTGGATCCCACCGCAGACGTACCTTACCGAACCTGCCTGGTGCGCGTCGGCGACGCCCAACTGAACACTCGATTCGCCACGTATCGCATCTGGCTTTCCGACGCCACGATAAGCGTGTTTCGATCGCGCCCCAACCTGTCGAACGAGTTGCTGGACTGCACGTTTGTCTACAACGATATCGAGGTCTTCTACAACGTGGGGATTCGCTTCCACAGCAGTCCGTTTCTGCGAGCGGGCAGCGGCTGGAACCCCCGCGACCGACACCCCTTGCGGCTGGAGTTCAATCCGGACCAGAAGTTCCGCGACCGTTCCGAGGTCAACCTCGACGCGACCGAGGGTGCCAGCCGCGGGCCCCTCCAGGAACGCGCCTCGTACTGGTTCTACCGGCAACTGGGCCTGCACTTCTCGATGCAGGAGTTCGTGCGGCCAATCATCAACGGCAGAGCTTACGGCGACTATGAAGACGTCCAGAAGGTCGACGGCGACTACATCGACAAGTGGTTCCCCGACGACGCCGACGGCTACCTCTACGAAATCGATGACTACTTCGAATTCAACGCCGCGGGAACGGCCCAGACGAACCTTCAGGAGGGCCTCAAGTACGACGCGCAAC
>CAYNQP010000561.1:0-3207 GCA_964399325.1 uncultured Pirellulales bacterium | reverse complement strand
CAGGTCCCGAGCCAGCATCCGAGCGGCAAATCGCAGTTCAGCGCTGGTCTCGCTGGTTCGGTCGACGACCTGGGCACCATCCGAAACGGCCTTGAGTGCCCCGACCGCCACCAGCGTGATGAACGCGCTGATGGTCGAGGCCACCAGGACCTCAGCCAGCGTGAATCCCATGTTCCTGCGGATTGCCACGATCATTGGCCCTCCAGGGGCACCGCGATCGTCATGGCGGTGCCATTCAACATGGTCTGGGCGGTGAGCTGACGGGGGCGCTTGTGCTCCAGCCAACTGACCGTAATCGTCACCAGATACAGACCGTCCGTCCCTTGGTACTCGGTCTCGACCTGCCAGTGATAGCTCGGCTCCATGTCCTCATCGATGCCTTCGGTCTGGCCCTGCTCGATGAACTGATCGATGCCTACGTAGTCGATCAGGCTGAGCTGCCGCTCGATCACAGAGGCCGCGGCTTCGTAGTGCCTGTTCAAACTGACGTCACGCAAGGCGTTTGAACTGATCGCCCCGAGGGCCAAGACCGCACCCGAGAGAATGACACTGGCAACCATGGTCTCGACCAGACTGAAGCCTGCTTGTCTTGTTCGGCATATGCTTGTCATTGCGCGTCCAGATCAACCACTGCGACTTTGACTTCTCCGGCCGTCCCGGCGTAAAGACTTGCCTTGCCCGTCGAAGCGACAATCGCGATGCTATAATGTATCTTGCCGTCGCCGATCTGAACGACGGCCGAATCGGCGGAACCGTTCGGCAAGAACACGATTCTTTGTTGCAACTGCTCCTCGCCCGCCGTTTCTGCGGCCGAGGACCCGATCTTGATGCCCTCGAATTTCACATCCCCTTCGAATTCCACGGGTTTGCAGCAATAGTCCCTGACGGGCACTTTCTCCATCTGCCCCCTGTCCGGGTTCCACCGTGCCGTCGCCGCCAGGAATCCCTTGTTGCCCGAATCCAACTGCACTTCATAGGGTTGCCCCTGCTCGATCGCCATGATGCGTGCGTACTTGGCCGTCAGCAGGAACTGACGCGCGGCCTTCTTGACGAGCAGGTTCTTGTACGTGCCGGCGTACATCCCACCACCGAGGCCGCCGAGGACCACGATGAGCGCCACCACGAGCAGAACCTCCACGAGCGTGAAGCCCTCGGTGTGCCCGGAACATCGGATATAGTGGCTACGCGTGCGCATCGTGCATGGTCCGCGGCTGTCAGTCGTTTACGATATCGGCGTTCTCACCTTCGCCGCCTTCCTGCCCATCGGCGCCCAGGCTGACCAGGTCAAAACTGCCCGGGTTGTACTCGCCCTCGGAAAAGTATTGATAAGGGCGGTCCCAGGGGTCCAGCAGTTGGCTCCGCTTCAAATAGGGCCCGCTCCATTTCTCCTCCAGGTCGGGAGGAGAAACCAGCAACGCTTCGATCCCCCGTTCCGATTCGTCCGGAAGTCGGCCGCAGTCGAGTTGAAACCGCTGTAGGGCACTCTCGATCACCGCCATGCGCGGTCGCGCCAAGTCGGTCTTGGCCTTGCCCAGTCTCTTGAGGATATTCGGGGCTACGAAGCCGGCGAGCATCGAGATGATGAGAATCACAACGAGCAACTCGATAAGCGTGAATCCCTTGCGTCTTCGTTTTGTCTGGCTCATCAGAGTACCTTTCTTGCCTACGTTCACTAACAATCTCCTATGATCCTTCCAGGTCCACTCTCTTCCGTCCTGT
This sequence comes from uncultured Pirellulales bacterium, assembly GCA_964399325.1. GTDB lineage: Bacteria > Planctomycetota > Phycisphaerae > Sedimentisphaerales > Anaerobacaceae > JAFGLV01. The sequence continues at coordinate 1,488 of CAYNQP010000561.1, read as the reverse complement.
GACTGTCTCCTACACGCCGCCGGCACCAAGCGACATCATCACGATCGGCAGCAATGCCGCCGCAATGATGAATCCGATCACCAAGGCCAGCACCAGGATCAGGACGGCGGGGAACACCGCCATGAAGCGTGTGATGGCCGCGTCGGCGTCTGTGTCAAACGTTTCGGCCGCATTGAGCAGCAGCTCGTCCAGCTTGCCCGTCTGCTCACCGATGGCAACGATCTGCACCAGCAAGGGCGGAAAATACCCCGATCCCTCAAGCGGATCAGCCAGTGACTCGCCCCTTTTGACTTTCTCAGCCACCTCATCAATCTCGCGGGCCAGGAGCTCGTTGCCCAACGTATCACGCACAACCGCCAAAGCGTCGAGAATCGTCACCCCACCTTGCGTCAGGGCGCCGAGGGTCCGGGCGAAGCGCCCGACGGCGATGGTTCGCAGAACTGAGCCAAGAACGGGGATTCGCAACTTGAATGCGTCCCACTGGAGTCTGCCCTTTGTCTTCGTCCACCTCCGCGACGCGACAAGTCCGACGGCACTGCCGATCAGGACTATCCACCCGGGGACACTGGTGAAGAGTGATCTCAGAAAGTCGCTGACGCCCAGCAAAATCTTGGTAGGCAGAGGCATGGCGGCGCCGACGTCCATGGTCGAGACGATTCCCGGGAGAATCCACGTGACAATGACCGCCGCCGAGACAAAGCCGATGCACATCACAAAAATGGGATACGCCGAGGCGTTTTTCATGTTGGTCTTGATCTTCTCTTCGCGGTTCAGTATCGCGGCCAGTTGCGTGCTGGTGCCTTCGAGAATGCCTCCCGTCTCGCCCACTCGAATCATGGACAAATACAGCGGGCTGAAGACCTCCGTGTGCTCGGCCATGGCCTCCGAGAGTGACTGGCCTGAATTGACGGCCTTGACCAGTGCATCGAACAGATGCCTCATTGGGGGTTTGCGCTGTTGCTTGCGGAGCAGCTCAAGGCAATTCAGCAGAGGCAGGCCCGCCCTGACGGCGGTGCTCAATTGGGTGGTCATGCTCAGAACATCCTTGCTGGTGACTCGTCCGCCGCCCAAGCGAGGTAGATTGGGTAATTCGAAAAGAGCGGCCCCTTCAGCCGCCTCTTCCTGCTGCTGCATCCGATCTGTCAACTCGGTGACAAAATGGCCCTGCCCCGTCAGCGCGGCCACGGCGCTGCGGCGGTCAAGCGCCTCGACCGTGCCGGCAATGTGCTCTCCGGCTAGATTCACTGCTTTGTAGGAGAATTCGCCCAAATTGTGCTCCGCCACAACTGAATGGTTGACTGTTCAGCGGCAATCCGTTGCCCGGCACTATCGAAGTCTGTCAGTCATCCTCATCAATGGTCTTGGCTACCCGGAAGAGTTCCTCCGCGGTCGTGATGCCCTGCAAAACCTTGGCCATTCCATCATGGACCATGCTGATATGGTCGGCCGGAGCCTCTCTCACGATCTGCTCCGTCGTGGGCCGAGTTG
>CAYNQP010000560.1:0-3211 GCA_964399325.1 uncultured Pirellulales bacterium | reverse complement strand
TCTCACCGGCAGAGCCGGTGGTTTACGCAACTAAATGAGTCTCTGGGCGGGCTCGCACCAGGAGGATCACCCATCCTCGGTCTCGCAAACATGCCCCGCGCTAAGCGACGGCGACGACTTCTTTGACCTCGGGCACCTTCTCCTTGAGGATGCGCCCGATGCCCATTTTCATCGTCATGGCCGCCCCCGGACAGCCCTGGCAGGCCCCCTGTAAGCGAACCTTCACGGTGTTGTCGTCGTCCACGCCGATAAGCTCCACATCGCCGCCGTGGCCCTGCAAGGCCGGTCGGATCGACTCTATCACTTCGCTGACCTTCTCCTCGAAGCCCTTCTCATCGCCGGCTCCGCTGCAACCGCATGCTTCACACATAAGTCATCTCCAGAGAATCGGTTTTCGGTCAGTATAGGCGCACCCAGGCGATTATCCAACCTTTTTCACTTCTACCGTTTCAAGGTCGGGGGCGTTCACGGATTTCCGAATTGCATTGGCGCCGAGGCCCGTGACCTCATCATGCCATGAAAGGAGGGTATTATTGGACAAAGCCGGGGGCTCCTCATGGGAGCGTAGCAGCCGTCGATTCCGACCAGCAGAAAGGAGGTTCGAATCTCCCGGAAACGTTCAACTTGTGATAGCGTTTTTTCGATATTACCTGGTATCGGAGAGATGTTTTGCAGGGCAACATGGGGACGGTACCATGCGAATAAGATACGTGGTTTCCACGATGGTTTTTTGGTGGCGCGAGCATCCGCTCTCATTCGAACAAGAATGTCAGTATCTGCAATCTCTGGGCTTTGGCATCGAGCTGTGGCCGACCCTCCGTGGCCATAATGAGTGCCGCTACGAGCGGCGCAATTGGCAGCGGCTCCAGGCCGCCACCCAGGATATGCTGGTCTCCATGCGGTCGCGGAGCGACAAACCGACTCTGGAACAATGGGCCGAGCAGATCGAATGCGCCAAGACGCTTGATGCCAACATCGTGGTCGATCTCGAGGGTCTCGACATACAGCACGGCCCAGAGCTCAACGGGACGGACTTCGCCGCGGAAGTCATCAAGATGGCCGATGCCCAGGATGTCACCTTGTGCCTGGAAACCGGATCGCTTCCCACCCTGGTCAACGTCGGCAAACGCTTCGAATCGATTCGCTACTGCCTCGATACCGGACACGCGAATATCGATCCCGACTACTCGTTCAGGCAATATGTTGATGAGCTGGCGCCGCGCGTGCGGCATCTGCATCTGACCGACAACTACGGCCAGACGGACGACCACGAACCGCCCGGCCTGCACGGCGGCATTCCACGCCAGGACTGGAACTACCTGCTCGAAGTCCTGGGCCAGCACGACAACGAGATCATCGGGTCATTTGAGATGTATCCGTGCATGCCGAGCGTCATGATTCGTCAGGCCAGCGAGTATCTGTTCGACATTCTGAAGTGGCCCGACCGGCCACAGCGACAGCCGGACCACGCAAGCTGCGCCTACAATCCGACATAGCCTCTCCCGCTCGTCGGGGGACGCCTGCCTTACCCACCGGGTCAAATCGCCCCTGGGACACGGACCTGTGGCTTTACCACTTCCGTCCCCGGCACGAGCCGAGTCATAGCCCAGGCCCAACTTGCCGCGAAAAACTTTGACAACCGCGCCCGGATCCTCTACGTATAAGCGTGCGTGAGATTTATTTTCGACATTTGTTGATTGCACGGGAGGTACAGACAATGAGAAATGTATGCGTGTGTATATTGCTGAGCGCCCTGCTTGTCGCCGGTTGCGCCTCGAGCAAAGGGGAGAGTTATGCCACGGCCGGCTACGACTTCTCCGGCCTGAACAAGGTGGCCATCGTCAGCGTTACCGGGCAAATCTATGGTGAAGCAGCCAAGATGGCTATTGGTGATGACTTCACGATGGAGCTGGTGAAGAAGGGCTATACCGTCGTCGTGCGTTCCGAGATGCAAGCACTGTTGAAGGAGCATGAATTTCAGGCATCGGGCATCACCGGCGATCAGGACGCCGCCAGAGCGGGGAGAATCCTGAATGTACCGGCCGTTGTGATCATCAGTATACCGAAATACGGCAAGGAGAAGATGGAGATGACGGCCAAGCTGGTGGAGGTTGAAACCGGCACGATCCTCTGGATCGGCAGCGGCTCGGGCAGCACGGGCAAGACGCTCTCGACCATTGTGGGGGCCGCTGCGGGCGCGGCCGCCGGCGCCGTGATTGCCGGCGGAGATTCCAACGACCGTGTTGTCGGCGGTGTCATCGGTGGTGTTCTCGGTGGTGTGGCCGGCAACGCCCTTTCGCCGGAACAGCGCGGGCAGGTCAGGAAGGTCATCACGAAGGTCTGCAAGACCTTGCCGGCCAGGTTCCCGCAACCGACGCAAAAGAAATAGACGCATCTGAACAACCAAACGCTGTTTTCCGACCCCGCAGGGCTGGGAACCGGTTGGGTTCCCAGCCCTGTTCGTTCTGCCCCGCCCTCCGGCGCATTCTCGAACTGCGGGTTTATGAAGGTCACAGTGTCAAGGCGAACAAGAAGAAGATCGAGATGTTCAACGAGGGCGGCGAGATCGCTCTCTTCAAGAAGACGGGCCTGACTCCCGTATTCTTCGGCGAAACCCTCATTGGCCCCAAGCTGCCCAATCTAAGCTACATGCTGGCCTTCGAAGACATGGCGGATCGAGACAAGCGGTGGCAGGTCTTCCGTGACGATCCGGAGTGGAAAAGAATGAACCAGGACCCGGCCTACAAGGATACGGCCTCCAACATCACCGATATCATCCTTCGACCGGCAGCCTATTCCCAGATTTGATCCGAGGGAACAGAATTGGGATACCCGTTACACGAAGAGCGGCTCGAGTCTCTCTTCCGGGTTAGCTTGGGAGATGGTCTGCTCGCCCGGGCAAAACGGCAGCGGGTCGGCAAAACAAATCGCGACCCGACGGAGCATGCTATTGACGACATCGACCCGGTGGACGTTGCCTGAACGGACGACATCCACCATATCGAATGAGCCATCGTCCCCATGCTGGGGGACACTGAAGCGGGTCATCATCTGCTGACCGGGATAGGGACTGCAATCGCTGGCATAGCAGGTAAAGGCCGCCCCTCGACTTGAGACATCGGCCATTTGCCCCTGCTGGATGTCTCTGTCGCTGTCCTCCGCGAACCAGATCGGCCAGTGGTAGCGTAACCGCCCTTCTCTCCTTCTCTCA
>CAYNQP010000559.1:0-3213 GCA_964399325.1 uncultured Pirellulales bacterium | reverse complement strand
ATATATCGGCCAAGGAAGGCCAAAACCATGATACCGATCCGGCGGGCCAGAGCAATACGCCACCGCAGGATCCAGAGCGACATTATTCTCTCAATGCGCTGTTGGAAAGTCCGCGCCGGAAAGACCCACAACGCACAGCAGTGCCATTCGTACCTTCTACCTGCACAAGGAGACTTTTTCCCTCCGCCTGGGCAAAACGCGTCCTCGCGTCAGGAAGGAGCTTGACTGTCTGGCCGTCGGCCTGCGATAATAGCGGCTCGGTACTCCGGGAACAGGATTGTGCCCCAGCCGTCAGGGAATGACGGTGGGGTGGGGACCGGCCGACGCCACGGCATTTGAGCGCGTGCTACGGGGGTGGGCTGAGATGCTCCGAATGGGCCTGGCATAGGCCGTGCTGCAGGGGAAGGTGCGATGGACGCCAAGATGCAGATTGTTTCCACAGGCTTGGATACAAAGGCGCCCGGGCGCGTGGCGCCCCGGGGGCTGGCACGCCTGTTTACCTACGCCACCGGCAAAGACATCCTCGTGGTCGGTCCCAGCGGCGCGGGCAAGACCAAGTTCAGCGAGTACCTGCGCGAAGGCATCCTGGGCAAGGCCCGCACGCGGGAGATGACCTACCACGTCACCAAGTCCGCAACGTTCGTCATCCGGGTCCGCGAGGGCGGGTTCACGCTCAAGGTACGGCGGGCCGTGGACACGCCCGGGCAGACGGGTCCCGTGGACCATGCCAGTATGGTGGGCGAACGCAAGCCTCACGCCGTGATCATCGTGTTGGACTGCAGCAAGGAGCCGGCAACTTTCTTGCGCTGGCTTCACCTGTTCTGCAATCGGCTGGACACGGTGCTCCGCAGAGGTTCCTTCGCCCAGAAGAAGCTCGACGGGATATTGGTGTTGCTGAACAAGCGCGACCGAATCAGCAAGAAGAAGTTCAACGAGATCAGAGATAAGGTGGCGGAGGTGCTGACCCGGCACCTCTCGGTGTCGATGGGGGCGGATCGCGTGCAGGCGATTCCCATCCTGGAATGCATCTCTGTGCAGACGCGACGTGGGGCGACCTTTATCAATAACGTGATCGATCAACTAATGGAGCGGCTGGCAAGATAAGTCGCCCCACCGCCGTGGGGCCTTGGGCGTGTCGTTTCTCCAGTAGTCCGCGTGGTAGTTCGCGCCGTCCTTCTTCCAGACCTTGGGGATGATGTCAGTCTCACCGTCTTTGTTCACGTCGCCGAGGGCGGCGTCGGTTCTCATGGACGGACACCTCGAACCACGATGTCGAAATGTCATCACTTCGCCTCGATTCAATTACGTCCGTCTTTCAGGCAAACCATTCCGGGCCATAGCAAAGATACGTCACAGCAAGAGCGGAACAGATCCACACAAGCAGGAGCAAGACCCCATGCAGCAGAAGCGTGCCCAAGCCCCGCAGGCCGCGTGCCCACAGAAGATAGATCGGCACGCCGATCGGCCAGCCGAGAAAGATGCCGATGCGAGCCAGTCGGATCAGCGGTCGGCCCGCCAGCTTGGCATCGACGGTGCAGAACCACATGAAGCCAAGCTGGCCGGCAAGCGACAGAATGAGCCACGCCCGTTCGGCCACGCGCGTTACCGCCTCGGGCTGGGCCGGCTCGACGAATAGGGCGACCGGGATCCCCCACAGTGCCCAGATTACGTAGAGATACACAAGAATGGCTCGCCTTCGTCTTTTCAGTGGATGGTCAGACACTTCTCTACCTCCATCTTCTCAACGTGCCATGTGGCGTCTGTTCCTACGGCATTCGTCATTTCTTGTCTCGAACAAGCAGTTGCACTACCTTAGCGGCTCGTCCGCGGCGTGTCTCGTCCCTCTTAGCGCTGGAAATCCACCAGATGAGCTGCTTGCGACGAGATGGGGCAAGCTTCTCGAAATTATCACGGGCTTCCTGATTCTTCGCCAGCGCCTCTTTCAGTTCAGCCGGGACGCATTGCGGGTCCTCACGCTGGGCCGCCGTGTCCCACTGCCCATTCTCCTTGGCCTCTCTGACCCTGCCCAAGCCGACTTCGGTCATTCGGCCTTCCTGGATCAGTTTCTTGACTCTCGCCTTATTGTGCTCAGACCAAATACTGTTCTTCCTGCGCGGCGAATAGCGGATGGCATGTTTCTCCTCATCAATGCGTTTCAGTATCCCGTCGATCCATCCAAAACACAGGGCTTCTTCCACGGCCTCTTCATAGGCCAATCCTGGCTTTCCCGTGTGTTTCTTGTAATGGATCAGCCAAATCTCGTCGGCCGTGGCATGGTTTTCCTCCAACCAGGCCCGCCATTGGCCCCTGCCACGCATAAGAAGCTGTCTTCCGATCCTGACCATATCCGCGCTTTCGCCCAAGGCTGTCCTCGTGAATCGACCACCTATTCGCTCGTACGCTCGAACGGCGACTTGCCCATTTTGTATCCGAATACCTCCGGGAAGTTCAATAGGGACTTTGAGTTGCCATGACAAGTCGGAATCATCGAAACCATGTCTTGTGGATAGTCCCAGTCGCGTATACAGAGCAAATAACCTCTAAAAACGCGCATATTTGCCTTGACAACTCGGCAATCACGCGCGCAGAATAATAGGGTCGATATCAGATGGAGCTGATCATCGCGTACATTGAGGGTAAGGGCGGAGTGCAGGGTGCATGTCAGGATGACCATCCGGCCTTTCACGCGGGTCACGTTCCCACATATCGCAGCAAGAACAGAGATGTTCTGATCTATGCGCGCGTGCATGGACGGGGAAGGTGCGTCTGAACGGAGCGGTCTTTAGGAGAAGGCCATGCTCTGATGAAAAGGAATGTGTTCTTACAGGGAGGTAAACCATGAAGAGGTATGCATTACTACTGCTGCTGGTGCTGGCATGCAGCACGACCGCCTGGGGGTACCAGGTGGGCATGTGCTACTCCAGTCCGCAGGTCACCATGTGCCACTGGGTGAGCTGGAATCCGTGCCCGAGTCTGTGGCCGAGTCCCTGCCCGGGTCCGTGGCCGACACCTAGCCCGTGTCCGACCCCGAATCCCTTGCCAACGCCCACTCCGTGCCCGACCCCGAACCCATGCCCCAGTTGGTTTTCGTGTTCGCCTTGGGGTCAGAGTTGCCAAACAACGTTCTGCTACGGTGGCGGTAACAGTAGCTCACAGAGTAACTCCTACTCCTACAGCTACTCGGGGCAATAGCCGACCCGCCAGCGGCCAGGA
>CAYNQP010000558.1:0-3215 GCA_964399325.1 uncultured Pirellulales bacterium | reverse complement strand
GACGAGAATTCAAAGACGTCACATCGCACCGGAGAGTCAGATGCGAGTACTGGGTGTCGCCCACCACAGGTGCCATTGGGCGCGTGAAGCTATGGAGCCAGTTCGACCGAAATCGGGATTGGGAGCTTGTGACTGAGATGGATAAGATCGAGACCGATGTAGAACCTCCGGCCGACATCTTCGCGACAGAACCTCCGGCCGGCTATACGTTGGAGAATCGGAAGGCTGCGGCTGAGATGGTTGGTCCCGACGTGAGAACATTTCGCGGTGTATTTGGACACACGCTGAGAGTCCCGGCGAGTTATGTGCTCGAAGACGGCAGTGTCCTGGCTTGCTGGCGCGGCCTGCACGACTCCGTCGGCGCCGGCCCTGACAGGCTATACGAGGGCTTGGTTTTCGGCGGCGACTTGCCCCGGGTGCCGGTTGAGTTGCTCGCCCTGATGTCGCTTCAGGATGAGAACAACCCAGGCGGCATCCACTTTGTGGGTCGGCACGTGGCAACCACCCGCAAGGCCGGTCGCGTCTACGAATGGGCCCTTTACGTACCGCAGCAGCAGATCACGGCCAAGGGCCTCAGTTCGCAGAGTGTTGCTTTCATTAGGCTGAACGCGCCCCAGAACCTGGACCCCGCATACAAGCCGTCCTGGAGTGTGATCAGCTTCTCAGTCACGGAACAGAGTTTCGCTGAGTATGTCTGGCCTGCCATCGAGGAACTGTCGGATAGCCAGGCCGTGCCGGCCCAGATGGCATACGACAACCTGCTGGTGCTGGCGAACGAGATTCGCACTCGGTCCGACCCGTACGAAGCATCCAGGCGGGCAGTGGCGGAGGTTCAAGAGTCTATTCATGTTGCCACGCTCGAACCGGTGAAACCAGAAGAGATCGTGACACCTGAGCAGGTCAGCCAGCAGGCCAGGCAACTGGTCGAGGCGTTTTATGCCGCGATTGTCGAGGGGCGCGACGCGGACGCGATCAAGATGCTGATGTATCAAGAGCCGCGCGCCTCTCGCGCCGTGGCCGGCATGAAGCAGTTGCCGGGTGTCAGGAATATTGAGGTCGAAGACATCTGCGCCACCGAAGAAACGGCGCTGGTCATCACCAGTGAATTTGCGGCCTATGAAGGCCGGCGAGGGCGGTGGGCGATCGGCGTGCTGAAGGAGAAGGGGACCTGGCTGATCAAGGACTTCGATGCCACGACCACCGAGACGATGCAGGAGGAAATCGACACGTATCTGGATCAGTTCCCCAAAGCGGAGTATTTCCCGGCCCCATAACCGAGGTTTGAAGGCTAGGAGTCCGGGATGAGCCTCCTACGCCCTTACCTCCCGCGAGAAAAGACCTTTGCGATTGACTGGCCGGATGGACTACAATCCTTCTCGATAGAGCACGATGCCTGCCCTTGCAGGCGTGGTGGGGTTCCAACAGGTGATTCGGGAAGGAGCTTCTGACCAATGGCACGCCGCATCGCAGTCCTCTTGATCGTTCAGTCGTCCTTCTGTGGGTTTGCCCACGCGGCCGACTACGCCGTCGGCGCGGACCTTTCCTTTCTCAAGCAGGCCGAGGACCGGGGCACCGTCTTCAAGGACGGCAACGAGCCCAAGCCGGGCCTGGAGATCTTCAAAGACCACGGGTACAACTGGATTCGGCTGAGGCTTTTCCATACGCCCACCCGGCTGCCGAACACGCTCGAATACACCATGACTCTGGCGGCCGACGCCAAGAGGCTGGGCTATAAGTTCCTGCTGAACTACCACTACTCCGACACCTGGGCCGACCCCGCCAAGCAGTACATCCCCAAAGCCTGGGAGGGCAAGTCGCACGCCGAGCTGGTCCAGGCGGTGTTCGAGTACACGCGCGACACGATCACGGCCCTGCGGGAGGGCAACGCCGCACCCGATATGGTTCAGATCGGCAACGAGATCACGCCCGGCATGCTCTGGCCCGACGGTAAGCTGCCGGGCAACTGGGACAACTTCGCCGAGTTGCTGAGAGCCGGGGTCAACGGCGTCGCGGCTGGGTGTGGGGATGCCGAGCGCCCCAGGATCATGATCCACATCGACCGAGGCGGGGACAAGAGCACCACCAAGGCCTTCTTGGACAAGCTGCACTCTTACGATGTCCCCTACGACGTCATCGGCCAATCCTACTACCCCTGGTGGCATGGCAGCCTGCTGGACCTGCGTGAGAATCTGATCTTCATGGCCAACGAATACGACAAGGACATCATGCTGGTGGAGGTGGCCTACAACTGGAGACCGGCCGAGTACCGGAACAAGCCCGCGCCGTTCCCCGAGACCCCCGAGGGACAAAGGGAATTTCTCGATGAGGTCCATCGCTTGGTGTTGAGCACGCCCAACAATCGCGGGATCGGCATCTTCTGGTGGGAGCCGGCCGTCACGGGCGGGTTGCGGAGCCGAGGCATGTTCGATGACGACGGCAACGCCTTGCCTGTTATCAACGTATTCGACAAGACCATGCGGTACTGAGCCTGTAGAGACGCGATATTTTGCGTCTCCGACCGAGATTATGCGAAAACGACGAGCAACACAAACAGAAGTCCCACTCGCCGCGGTCATGGCAGTTATGCCATGGTGCCGCGGGATGGCCGCCTTGCCCTACGAGAATGACTACGTGCTCGGACGGGCAAACGAGACTTCAACCATTTCGAACGAGGGTCTACCCCCTCATGAATCAAGGAGCCATGCTATGAGAATACCGCTGTCCTTTGGCCGTGTGACGTTGGTGCTGTTCTTTGCTACGGTCTCGATGTCGAGCCAGATCGCGTCAGCCGCGTCGCAACCCAAACCTTTTTCTGCGTATGGCCCGCAGGCCAAGGAATTGCTGGCGAAGATGACATTGGACGAGAAGATCGGCCAGATGATTCAAGCTGATTTCGCAAACATGCGGGACAAGGCGGATATCCAGAAGTACTGCCTGGGCTCGGTCCTGATGGGCGGCGGTTCGGACCCCAGAGAGGGCAACAGCCTCAAGGCCTGGACCGACGTGTACGACCAGGCTCAGGGGATGGCGCTCAAGACGCGTCTCGGCATTCCTCTTCTCTTCGGCGTGGATGCCGTACACGGCCACAGCAACGTGCTCAATGCCGTGATCTTCCCGCACAACGTGGGGCTCGGCTGCACCAACAATCCCGATCTGGTCGAGAAGATCTCGCGTCTCACCGCGATAGAGATGCGCGCCACCGGCATTCAATGGAC
>CAYNQP010000557.1:0-3217 GCA_964399325.1 uncultured Pirellulales bacterium | reverse complement strand
GGTCCGAACTGTCGAGTTGAAAGACGATCGGCTGATAGACCTTCTGCGCCTGGTAGTAATGGGGATGAGGCACGCGGTCGGGGCCGATCAGTCCGTTGCTACAAAAGGCCCCGTCATTGGGCCTGTCGCCGAAGTCGCCGCCATAAGCCCAGTACTCGTTGTCTTTGAGTGACAGAGAGGCGGGATGGTCGTCGTAGGCCAGAGGCGAGCCGTCGATGCGTTTGGCAATGCCTTGATCGACCCAATCCCAGATCGCGGCGCCCGCGATACTGTCGTCGGCATAGATAACATCCCAGTATTCCTGCAAGTTGCCCACGGAATTACCCATGGCATGGGCATACTCCCGCATGAACACCGGTCGGTCACTGGTCCTTTGGCCCAGTTGCTTGAGCCGGTCCGGGGGCAAATACCCGTCGTCGTAAATCGCCGAAACGCTTCGGTCGGAATCGCTGAACACCGGGCGAGTGGGATCGATGCCCTTCACGGCCTCGGCCATGGCCCTGAGGTTCCGGCCACGTCCGCCTTCATTGCCCAGGGACCACAGGATCACACAGGCATGGTTCTTGTCACGCTGGACCATGGACACGGCCCGGTCCACGTGGGCCGTTTCCCATAGGGGATTGTCGCCCAGGATGCTGTTGCCGATCCCGAATCCATGCGATTCCTGATTGGCCTCGTCCATGACGTAGAGACCGTACGTATCGCACAATTCATAGAAGAGGGGATCATTGGGGTAATGAGAGGTGCGCACCATGTTGATGTTGGCCTGCTTGAGCAGTTCAATGTCACGTATCATGGTCTGCCGGTCGAGATGACGACCGGTCCGGGGGTGATGCTCGTGACGGTTGACGCCCTTGAGCTTGACGGTCTGTCCGTTGATCGTAAACAACTCGCCCCGGATGTCTATCTTCTTGACGCCAAAACGCCAGTGCACCGTGTCGATGATATCTTGGTGACCGTTTCTCAGCGTCAACTGAAGATCGTACAGGTTGGGCGTCTCGGCGGACCAAAGCAGTGGCTGGTCCAGGGTGGTCTCAAGAAGGACCGGGCTGTGTGAAGACCCGGCGATCGGCCCAGTGTCTTGTGACATCGCCCTACGTACAAGCCTGCCGGAGATGGCCGCTTCCACGGTCAAGGCCTCTGTCGCCACATCGGATCGGTTTTCGATGTTGACCTTGATTGCCACACGGGCCCGTTCGAACGAGGGATCGGGGTCGGCGGTGACGGCAAAGTCCTGGATAAACGTGACCGGCCGGATGAACAAATCCACATCCCGGAAGATCCCGCTGAGACGCCACATGTCCTGATCTTCAAGATAGCTGCCGTCGGACCATCGATAGACCTCCACGGCCAGTTTGTTCTCACCTGGACGGATGAAGGTCGTGACATCGAATTCCGCGGGGGTCATCGAATCCTGGCTGTACCCGACCTTCTGTCCGTTCACCCACACGTAGAACGCGGATTTGACGCCCGCAAAATTCAGAAAGACCCGTTGATCCAGCCAGGTCTTGGAAACGTCGAAGGTCGTACAATAACTGCCCACCGGATTACGATGCGAGAAACTGTAGAACGACCGCGACGGTTCGCTGGTGACCCTGGGCGGATCGCGTTTGAAGGGATAGGCCATGTTGGTGTAGATCGGCAGGCCGTAACCCTGCATCTGCCAATTGCCGGGCACCCGAATCAGATCCCACTGCGCCACCGAGAAGTCCGGCGTATAGAAATCGACCGGCCTCGATTCCGGGTCGGGCGACCACTTGAACCGCCACAGGCCGTTGAGTGACACCGCCCGAGGATCACCGGTCTTCTCGCTGGCCAGGGTAAACGGCGCGTGTGCCTTCTCTTTATTGAGCCCGATCACCTCCGGGTTTTCCCAATCGTGGACCCGAGGGGCCTCTTGAGCACACATGGTCACTGCAAGAAGCAGGGACAATCCCATGGCCAACCATCGACATCTTGCTTTTGTCATGTTTGTGTTCCCTTACTCATTTCAAGGCGGCGGGATGATCTTCTTCCGGCATCTATCGCCGCGGGGTGTGCCGGCGCGATTGACGGCTACTCGACGGCAAAGACGCGGAATGAATGGCCCGGGACCGCCACCTCGAACGCCGTACCGCTGGGGCCGCCAAAATTGCCGCGTCTGGCCCAGCCACCGCGTCCACCACCACCGGCCTGGGACCCGCTGAGGACCTGGTCGGTGAGCAGGTCGCGAATCCGGCTCGCGCCCGCGACAGAGACCCGTGTGCTGACGGGCTGCCGTTGGAAGTTCTGCACGATGAAGGTGCGGTTGTCGTAGGCAAAGAGGCTGACGTGATCGGGGGCACTGAGGCTCACAAACACGTCGCGGCCCAGGAGGGTGCGGATCTGGTCGAGGACGTTCTGGGGCAGGCGATAGAGGTCCGCGAAATCGTCGGGGATGGCCAGGATATAGAACGTGCCCTGGCCGTAGGCGGCGGAGACGACCATGGAATAGCCTGAGGCCGCGGTGTTGAAGCTGATGGACATCCAGGTGTCGTTCTCGAAGTGACGCATCTGGGGCAGGAGGATGTTCAAGTCGGCTTCGGGTTCCGCGTCCGGGGTGCCGCCTCTCATGCCGCCAAAACCACCAAACCCGCCGCGTCCTCCGCCGAAGCGCGTGGCCATGACGCGGTGGCCGGTGACTTCGATTTCAGCGATATCCTGGAAGCCTTGGTCCCCCAGGGCCTCGACCAAGCCGGTGGTGGCGATGGCCCGGCCGCCGGCCTGCACGAACTTTTTGGTCTTGGCCACGAGGTCCTTGTCATACGCGGAAGCGGCAGTGAGCAGGACGGTGGAGGCGTCGGTGGGGAATTCCGGCACCAGGTCCATGGGGACGCCGACCGTGCCGAGGTAGTTGGGCAGGTAGGCCTCGCCCACGGAATTGCAGGGCTTGTAGGTGGCGACGCCGATGGGCTTACCGAGTTTGCCGAGGAACCGGTCCAGCAACTCGGCGGAGTAGCCGGCGGTGCGGGCCACCATGTCCGGCGTGTATGTTGAGCCGTCGGGCTGCGGGATGGACGCCATGAGGTTGGCGAGGGTGGCGTTGGGGTCCGGTGCGCCGCCGCCGCGATTGCCGCCCAGCCGGCGCATGATCTGCATGGAATTGAACAGCATGATCTCCGGGACTTTGGCAAAGAAGGTGTCCCAGAACTGCTCGGCGTAACGCGCGTCGCCGCCTCCGTCGATCCAGCCGCCTTGG
>CAYNQP010000556.1:0-3225 GCA_964399325.1 uncultured Pirellulales bacterium | reverse complement strand
AAGTGCAGGGCGTTGGATCTCTGGCTCTTCAGCAAAGTCCGCGTTCCGGTCCGAATGTCGAGCGGCCGCGAGTACTCCGCCGTGATGGACACAGGATACGCCGGCTACGTCTATGTCAACGATGCCGTGGTGCGTGATAATGATTGGGCCGTGTACCCACTGTTCAAGAACACTCGGACAGGCTGCGCTCAGGGCCTCTGTGAAATCCCGGCCATGAACATCGGGGACATCACCATCGAGAATCTGCGTGGCTGGTACGTGCAGCGACAGTGGCAGCTCCGGGTGCTCGGAGTGCCGCTTCATCGGAGGAGGACCGTGCTCATCGGGTTGGACCTGATGCGCCCCTTCCCCTACGTTCTCTTCGACAACCGCCGGGGCGAAGTCGTGTTCAGCCCGCACGATGCGTTCGAGCCGAGCGATCCGTCCGAGTGGATCAATCTGCCGTTCACGCTGGAGGAGGTTCGCGGGGACCTGCGCATGATGGTGGCTATCTCCATGGCCGGCGCCGTCACGCGCGTTCAGTTCGACACCGGCGGCGGTAAGGCGGGACTGATCTTGTCCCAGGAGTCGTGGCAGAACGTGGAAGACCGCCTCGCTGCACGAGGCGGCGGGAAAGGAAAGATCCCGACGTACCAGTATGGGTGGGTCCCATGTCGGCGATTTGTCGTGCCGGAGCTTCAGGTCGGGGACTTGACCTTGCACGACAAGGAGGTCATCGTCCTGCCGAGTGACAGCCCTCTTGGGCTCAAGTGTTCTGGTATTCTCGGCCTCGATTACTTCAAGAAGACCAGCGTTGTCCTTGATTTCAAGACAAATAGGATCTGGATACGAACATTCTAAAGGCGCAAGAAAAAGCCCCGCAGCGGGTGCGGGGCTCGCGTATCGAATCCACTGTCGAGTGAGGCGCCGATCCGGCTTATTTATACATCTCGTCGAAGGCCTTCTGGGCGCTGACGACGGCGGCGCGCATCATGTCCTCGGCCTTGGCGGTCTCGCGCTGCGCGAGGACCTTCATCAATGCCTTGGTGTCCAACTCCTTGGCGGCCTTCTCGCAGGCTTCCCAGCTCAGGACGCTGCGAATCACGCGATCGATGCCCTGCTCGGTGTTGTCGTAGGCGCGGGTCTGCATGTCGTGACCCTTCCAACGCGCGTAGCCGGCCTGCTGGATCAGCCCTGCGATGGCGACGTTCATCCCGTTGATGCGGGCGCCGTGGTCGATGTCGTACTTGCCCGGGCCGCCCAGGATGATCCCGTCGTTGTAGCCCTGGCTGTTGAGGTGCATGTGTACCATCATATCGTTGTCCAGCTCCTCGACGCTGTCGGCGACGTGGTCGAGGCCGATCATCTCCGAGTGCCCGAACTCCTTGTTGACACCCTTCTTCGCCCGCGGCACGCCGAACTCATCCTCGATCCTCCGCCAGAACAGCAGCGCACTGGCCACCGTCGGGATCAACATGGCCGGGTGGCCTTCATTGGGCTTGGGCTCGAAGCAGATATACATCGCGCCGCCCTGCTTGGCCTCGTACTTACACAGCCCGGCGATGCTCTCCTTGAGGTTCTGGTACATCTGTTTAATGCCGATCGTCGCGATGTCGTAGCCGAAGGATCCGTTCCAGATGATTAACGACGGGGGCACATCCGGATGCCACGCCTTCTTCAGCGGGCCGTAGGCCACGTCGACGGTCTTGGTGCCGAGCTCCTCGCCGGCCTTGCGCTCGTTCGGATCGAGCGAGGCGATACCGCCGTAGGCAAAGTGCGCGTGCGCGCCGGGTGTGACCATGGCCAGGTACAGTTTGTTGCTCACCAGCGCATCGGCCACCGCCGCGGCGTTGCTGTCATCCACCTCGGCGTCGTAGTGCATCTCGATGCCGAGCAGGACGTTGTCGGGCATGCGGGGCCTGACCTTCTTGGCGGTCAGTTCGATCATTTCGGGCGTGCCGAAGTTCCCGCCCCATTCCGGCCGCATATCCCCCGGCACGAACCCGCCCTTGCCCGGATTGAACGTCCATCGGCATATACTGTGTAACGATTTCTTCGCCATCTCAACTGCTCCTTACCTTAGTCTGGATCTGCTTATGATATCCGGTGCGCCAGGCAGCCCGATTGTCGCCCACATGGTACAACCAACAGGGACGCAAGGCAAGCCACGAGTGAAGAACAAATCTCCAGCCCGCCCGCCGGCAGGGGCAGGCCCCGGTGCCGGCCCTGATACCCGGCCCAGATTTCCCATCTTGCCCGGGAATTGGCTTTGTTTCGCATAGTCCTCTCGGAAAGTGCGAAGTTCGAAGTGTGAAGCTGGGAAACTGGACGCCCGCCCGGTGCCCCTTGACACTTGAGCCTTCCAACTTGAGATTGGCACAGCCACATTGGCTTTGTTTCTTCGCGCGGTCCTCGTTTTCGGGCCGAGAACGGGGGAAATTGGCTTTGTTTGGCGCACTTGCCCCGTGAAATTGGCTTTGTTTGACATAGTCCTCTCGGAAAGTGTGAAGTTTGAAGTGTGAAGCTGGGAAACTGGACGCCCGCCCGACGCCCTTGACACTTGAGACTTCCCACTTGAAACTCCGGCCACCGGCCGGAAATTGGCTTTGTTTCGCACAACGGCCCTCGCCCGAGCCGTCGATTCTCCCCCGTCGCGCGTGCCGCGTCGTGCGTATCGCGTATCGGGTCATGTGTGCCCCCAGACAATCAATCATCAATCATCCCTAATCAACCCGAAGGCCCCTTTGGATTCACTGCGTACGATTCACCATTCACGCTTCACGATTCACGATCCATCTGTTTGATCATCATACAACACGGCCGCTACCCGTCAAGGGAAAGCCCGTGAATTGCCCGGGCCACACACGAGCTCGGTCGTGCGAGGAAGGCGGGAGACCGTAGGCTGGGGGATCGAGGAATCCCTTCACGCCTCACGAATCCCACCCCACGCGGCTCCGGCCGCACTCCGCCTTATCACCTATCGCTTCTCACTTCTTGCGTCAGGGAGTTCCCGCTTGACCTGCCCCGCTGGGCATGCTATGATTCTGGCTGTGCATACGGGGGAATAGCATGGTGAGAGTGCCCCAGACACACCGCTCAAGGAAGACTCCGCCGAGGCAGCCGTGTGCTTCTATGTGCCAACCAGGTAATCTATAGGCCACCATCAGGAATAGGCGAGGATTATGATGAGCAAGTGTTTTGTAATGCAGCCATTCGATAAGGGGGAATTTGACAAACGCTACGACG
>CAYNQP010000555.1:0-3262 GCA_964399325.1 uncultured Pirellulales bacterium | reverse complement strand
TCACCATTCGCGACCGCTTGCGTGTGCTGCTGCCCAACGATCCCCAAAACTACTACCGCCAGCGGGACATCATTTCGAGCGAATCCTTGGAGCAACTCGGTCGGGCGAAGATCCTCATCACGAACTTCCACGCCCTGCAACTCCGTGAGAAGGTCGCCGCCGGCAAACTCACCAAGGCGATTCTGGCCCAGGGTGAAACCGGCACATTCACCGAGACACCCGACCAGATGGTCCGCCGCGTCTGCCGTGAACTCGGCACCAAGAAGAGTATCATCGTCCTGAACGACGAAGCGCATCATTGCTACCGCCGCAAGCCCGACGGCGAGGACGTGAAGCTAAAGGGTGATGACCGCAAAGAAGCCAAGCAGCGTGAGGAGGAGGCGCGCGTCTGGATTTCCGGCATCGAGGCAATCAAGGCCAAGATCGGCGTCAAGGTCATCTATGACCTCTCCGCGACGCCGTTCTTCTTACGCGGCTCCGGCTATCCGGAAGGGACGCTCTTCCCCTGGACGGTTTCTGATTTCTCCCTGATCGATGCCATCGAAGCAGGGATCGTCAAGGTGCCCCGTGTTCCTGTCTCCGACGATTCCATGACGGGCGAGCAGCCCACCTATCGTGACCTGTGGTTGCGCATCCGTGAGGGCCTGCCGAAGAAGGGGCGCAAGACGGAAGAGGTCGGCGGCGAGCCGGACCTTCCCGCCGCTCTTCAGGGGGCTCTGCACAGTCTTTACGGCAACTATGAGAAGTACTATCGCCTCTGGGAAGCCAACGCCGAAGCCCGGGCCAAGGGCATCACGCCGCCTGTCTTCATTGTCGTCTGTAATAACACGAACGTCTCGAAGCTCGTCTTCGACTTCATTGCGGGCTGGGAGAAGCAGATCGGCGACCAGACCGTTGTCCAGGCGGGCCAGCTTCCCATCTTCCGCAATGACGATGACCATGGCGGCTGGCTGCAGCGCCCGAACACGATCCTGGTAGATAGCCGGCAACTCGAATCGGGCGAAGCGATGAGCAAGGAGTTCAAGCAGGTTGCTGTCCGCGAGATCGAGGAGTTCAAGGCCGAATACCGCACGCGCTTCCCCGGCCGCGATGCCGAGAACCTCACCGATGAGGACCTGCTGCGCGAGGTGATGAACACCGTCGGCAAGGCCGGCAAGCTGGGCGAAGACATCAGGTGCGTCGTTAGCGTCTCCATGCTCACCGAGGGTTGGGACGCCAATACCGTCACGCACGTTCTCGGTGTCCGCGCCTTCGGCACGCAACTGCTTTGCGAGCAGGTGGTCGGCCGGGCGCTGCGTCGCATGAGTTACGCCGCCAACGAAGCCGGGCGCTTCGAGCCGGAATATGCCGAGGTCTATGGCGTTCCCTTCTCCTTCATCCCGTGCAGCGGCTCGACCAGTGACCCCACGCCCGGGCCCATACCGACGCGCGTCCGCGCCCTGGAAAATCGGATCGCCTGTGAGATCGCTTTCCCGCGCCTGCTCGGCTACCGCTACGACCTGGATGGCGAACGAATCACTGCCATGTTCACCGAGGACTCGAAGCTCTCGCTCTCGACGGCCGACATTCCCACCAAAGTGGAACTCGATCCCATCGTCGGTGAATCGAGCATTCATGATCTCAACGACCTCAAGAGCCGCCGGCCCAATGAGGTGGCTTTCCTGCTGGCCAAGCTGACGCTGGAGAACTACTTTCGCGACGATGAAGGTCACGACAAGCCGTGGCTGTTCCCGCAGGTGCTCGCTATCGCCAAACGCTGGCTGGCTGAGTGTGTGGTATTGAAGGACCACACGTTCCCGCAATTGCTGCTGCTAATCGAGTTTGCTCACGATGCCGCCGACCGCATCTACAAAGCCATTGTCAAGGCCAGCGATGGCGAATCCTCCTTGAAGCCGATCCTGCGACCCTACGACACCATCGGCTCGACCCGCTACGTCGATTTCGACACGACCCGGCCGGTCTACGCCACGCGGGACGACAAATGCCACATCTCGCACGTCGTCGCCGATACGGACTCGTGGGAGCAGAAACTGGCGCAAACGCTCGAAGATATGGGCGAGGTCGTCCGCTACGTGAAGAACCACAACCTCGGCTTCACGATTCCCTATACGCTCAACGGCGAAGCCAGGAATTACGTCCCGGATTTCATCGCCTGCATCGACGACGGTCACGGCGCAGACGACCTGCTGAACCTGCTCGTCGAGGTCACCGGCGAAAAGAAGAAGGACAAAGCCGCCAAGGTCGCCACCGCGCGGACGCTCTGGGTGCCTGCGGTCAACAACCACGGCGGCTTCGGTCGTTGGGCCTTCATCGAGATCGACGATCCCTGGGACGCTGAGAGCGTTATACGGAGGGTCGTCGAGAGGACATGAGCAGCCAAACAGCCCATTTCTTCGTCGATGAGGCCGGGGACTTGAGTCTCTTTGGCAGGCGAGGCAAGTCGCTCATGGGGACAGAGGGCGTCTCCAAGTGCTTCATGGTCGGCGTCGCCCAGGTACTCGACCCGTCCGCCTTGCGCGAGGACTTGGCGGCCCTGCACGCGGAGTTGTTGAAGGACCAATACCTCAAACACGTGTGCTCGATGCGCCCCCAGGCGGGCAAGACCGCCAAGTTCTTTCATGCCAAGGACGACTGCCCCGAAGTCCGCAGGGAAATCTACAAGCTGCTCGCTCGACACGACATCAAGGTCCAGGTTGCTGTCCGACGTAAGGGCCGGTTGATTGAGCAGGCCCGCGGCAATCCAAGGCCGCTGAATCCCAACTCGATCTATGACGACATGGTCAAGAGCCTGTTCAAGCGGTGCCTCCATAAGGCGGATCGAAACGTCATCACCTTTGCCCGGCGGGGCAAGTCCGCCAGGGAGGAGGCCCTGCGTCAAGCCATCCGAAGGGCACAGGACAACTTCGAGAGGGACGTGGGGATCGTTGCCCGCAGACTTACGAAGGTTATCTCCTCGGTCCCCTCGGAAAGCCATGGCCTCCAAGCCGTTGACTATTTCCTTTGGGCCGTCCAACGACTTTATGAGAAGGGCGACGACCGATATTTCAACTTTCTGGCGTCGAAGTTCCGCCTCATCATGGATTTCGACGATAAGAGGAGTGGCAAATCGTATGGCACATGGTATAGCGATGGAAAGCCATTGACGAAGGAAAAAATCATGCCCGTCGAAGGCTAGGATCCTTTCGGCAGAACCGATGGACCACACGGCATGAAGCCGGCGTTCGCCTGCGACGGACACAGACTATATCGTAACAAAAGCCAG
>CAYNQP010000554.1:0-3268 GCA_964399325.1 uncultured Pirellulales bacterium | reverse complement strand
TCTGACCGACAACGGCTTCCCCTTCTTTCAACACGGGCTCCACGATCTCTACCACAACGGAGTCGGCTGCAACAGCGAATACCCGCCCTCCGTACTCGTGGACCAGTTGAAGCTCGGCTTGGCCTGGCCCGGCGGTCTCGAGGTACAATGTGCCGGGCACTTGCACTCCGTCGGCCAGAACCCATGAGATCTCTGAGGGAGAGTCCGAGTCCAGAATGGGAGTGCCGCTCTTGGCGGAGTTGTCCCAGATGCGGACCCTGGCCCCTACTGATCGAAGCCGCACAACACCAGCTTCTGCCGCCAACATCTGCCGATCCCCCAGACCTTCACATCTCCAGGTCTTGACATCCAAAGGAAGACGAAATACATCACCGATGTTCGCCACATGTTCGTCGGGCACGGGGGATCCATCAAGCATCTGCACTGCTATGTTCGGCACACTCTTTGGGTATCCGACCGTCCACCATGCCTGCCATCCGGTGCCAGAGCCTGGTTGTCTGGTTGCATCTGCGGCATGTTCGCGAATGCATGTATATACTTCGCTTACCTCCGCCTCATTGATGCGCACTCCGCCCCTCGTGAGCCAACCGGCAGCAATTGCCTGGTCACCGGGATGATATGTAGTACCCGACACCCAGTCTGGGATATCACACACGCTGATCGTACATGTACCGCCTGATGCTGAACCCGAGGGAGTCCCGTTGTCAGGCCCGTATAGCGGGTCGCCTAGTTTGTTAGCGATGGTTTGGGGCAAGAAATCCTGTTTTATGCTTTGCGCATAGAACATATAAGGGTCCGTTCCTAGTTCACTCATGGGATAGGCCCTCGCCGTGGCTGTTATCCGGTGACTGGCTGATGTTGATATGGACAAGAAACCCCTCCTGGTTTGGCCCGAGCCCATACCCCAATAGTAGTCGCCCTCGTTGCGATATCTGATCCCTCGCCCGTTGAACTGCATCTTGTAGTTCTCATCAGCGTGCTGTATCAGGTCAAAGTCAACCAACAGATCGGCATTGCCCACATCCCATGGAAGCTCTAACTTGGGAATCTCTACGATCAAGAAACGTGGTTCTCCGGCAATCATGCCCTCATATGTCAACACGAATCGCGCGGCGGCCAGAGGATAGTCAAATTCTCCGTGAGAAGCTGTCTGGCCGACAGGTAGTTGGCTGCTATCATTCCACGGAACCGATTCAGGATACTCCAAATACCGGAATTCAATCTGATTGTAGTACCCGTCTGCACCCTGCCAGTACAACGAGAATACCCCACCCTGCATCGTCAGATCAAGGCCACTGTTCCCTGAGGCGGTCAGGTCATTGGTAACTGTTACCGGTTTTGCTAGCGCGTGGCCCGGATCACCCTGTCGGTAGCTGCCCCAATGGCAATCCACCGTCAGACCTCTTAAGTCCAGAGGTCTTGCAGTCAGCGTCTGCAGATAAGGCTGGCTGCCCGCATCGGGCCCCCAGGAAAGCTCGAATATCACATCCTGAGGATCACCGGTGAGACGCACATACACAGCACTGGGTGGATTTTGGCCTGCGGAGATGTTCCACATACATGCGTAGTTTTGGTCGAGTTGAAGCGGCGAGCTGCCTTGACTCAAAGTCCACATATCCATCCGGCTTGGATCGTACCCGCTTACGGCCTTCAGTATTACGACCCCCTCGGTCAACTCATTAACCGCATCCAGGGAGACCTTGGTCATTGAGATACTGCTCACCGAAGGTGGCATGTCCGGGGCAGTTGGACATGGTTCCACTATCAGGCTCAGAATATCTTCTGTCACGGGCTGGGTGCCCGGCTCGTCGGAGGCATAGAAAGACCACCGCAGTTGTACGTCGTTCCAGGTCGAACTAAGACCGACGCCCTCTACCCAGAGCGTGAGTGGGACTTGCCACTGCGAGAGCGGGAAGGTCGCAGGAAGGTTCACCTCGGCTACCTTCTCTTGATCGTACCAGACTCTGATCTTCTCTCCGCCGGAGATCGCCTGTAGGACACCTTGGCCTGACTGCAGGATCGGTTGTCCCGGCTCTATCGAAAGAGTGACTGGCCGCACCTCGCCGTCCAGATTGAGGTAGCCCTGGTCCGAGTCAGTGCCGTCCAGTTGCGCGGTCACGTCGACGGTGGCGAGGGTGCAGGAATCGGAGCAGGTCAGTCCTTCGAATTCCATCTCAACGGTGAGCGTATACTGGCCCGGCGGTAGCAGGCTGTCATTGGCGTCCATCCCATCCCAGGTGGTCTGCTGCGAGCCCAGGGCGTCGGTCAGTGTGGTGATCTCTATGATGTTCTCGGAGGCATCCTTGACGATTAACCTGACGGTCCGGGCGAAGACAGCGTCGTTGGGCTCGATGGTATAGTAGATGTTGGCGGGCTCGCACGGGTCGAAAGCCAGGTACGCATCGGTTTCCCTGTCCGGCGGGTCGTTGTCGATGATCACACCGACGACGGTGGTCGTGCCGGAGGCAAAACACGTGCCCACTCCCACGTCGATCGTGACGGTGTACTCGCCGGGCGGCGCGAGATCGTTGGCGTCATTCCTTCCATCCCACGTCGTGGTCTGCGAACCGAAGTGGTCGTTGTCCAGGATGGCCGTTCTGATGGGGGTGCCCGCTCCGTCTTCCACGATGAGTCGAACGAGTCGCCGGAACTGAACGTCCTCGGGCTCAATCGTGTAATCGATATTGATACCGGTATCGTCAGCGTAAGGCAGGTAGGCATCGCAGTCGTCGATGGTCACCTCGAGGACGGTGATGGTGCCGGAGTCGGAGAACGACGCACCGCCGGAACTCGGTTGCATGGTGACGGTAGCGGTATATTCGCCTGGCGGCACGGGGTCGTTGTTTCCGTCTGTCCCGTCCCAGGTGGTCTCTTGCGGGCCGAAGTCGTCGGCCAGGGCTATGGTCTTCACGATGTTGGCGGATTCGTCTCTTACGACCAGTTCTACGGTCCGTTCGAACGTGGCATCCGCCGGCTTGAGGGTGTAGTAGATGGTAGCGGGCGTCGGGCCATTGCGAGCAAGGTATCTGTCGGTGTCTCTATCTCCGTGGACCGGGTCATAGTCTATTTCTGTATCGACGACCGTGATGGTCTCTTGGGGAGTGGTATAGGCGACCTCTCCGTGGGCGTATTCGACCTGTATGGTGTAAGTTCCGGGCACACTGACGGAGAAGTAAGGGTCCTGCATGTCGGCGTCGGAGAACGTGACGGTGCCGGGCCCGGTGACCTTCGACCAGGTGTAGCTGCCGTCGCCTCCGTCTGAGGGCGT
>CAYNQP010000553.1:0-3272 GCA_964399325.1 uncultured Pirellulales bacterium | reverse complement strand
ACTGGTTGACTCCCGTGTCTTTGCTGATCCGGTAACGGGTCACCTCTGATTCCTCAATGGCTTTCGCCAGTTGATCCAAGATCGTCGCCATGAACGTGCTGTACAGCATACTACGCGCCATGTCAAGTTGTTCTCGGATCCTTCTCTTCTATCGTGCCAGATTAACGAACTTGGCACGATAGTGATTCTGGCACGTCAGAATCGGCGTTTTTGGGCCAGTTTGCCGAAGATGCCAAGATGCCAAGTTCTCTGTGTCTTAAGGATCATGGCACGCTGTGTCTTGACTCTCTGGGCGCAGCGGCAACTTCCACATCCATGCCCCGCCGAAATGTTCGCGGTACGGTTTGATGCCCAGGTCGTCCTTCGCCCGGTGAAGGGTCCGCCAGGCGTAGCCAGCTTCCTTGGCCTCGTCCTTGATCTTGGCCACCAGCATCGGGCCAGAATGGAGTAGGTCTCGGAGCCATTCGGCCGCCTGATTTCGAGCGACCGGCTCAGGCCCAGGCTTCTTTCGCCCGTTACCGTTCTCCGCAGCCAAAGCATCATCGGCATTCATCGCCACTGGCTCACGTTCCCATGAGATAGCTGGCGGCTCGCCTCGGACGTCATTGTCGCGGTGAGCATCAGTACCGCCGCCTAAGAACGATCCAATCGGGTCCACGACCACCAGCTTGCAGTCGGGATGCACCTTCAAGGCCGCTTCCAGCG
Source organism: uncultured Pirellulales bacterium (assembly GCA_964399325.1). Lineage (GTDB taxonomy): Bacteria > Planctomycetota > Phycisphaerae > Sedimentisphaerales > Anaerobacaceae > JAFGLV01. The sequence continues at coordinate 2,567 of CAYNQP010000553.1, read as the reverse complement.
CCGCCAGGTCCGCCAGCGTAAACATCACCTCCCTGGACTCGCCCTTGGCCCCAATGTGGCGTACCATCGACAATAAATGCACTCGCCGGACATCGGCATAGTGAGCATCGAGTCGAGGGCGAATCGTATCTGCGGGGTCATCCTCGGCGGACAGGCTGTGTCACAATCCAACGGACGGGCAGTTGCCTTCTTGGGGAGCGATGCCTATGATGGGCGGTGGGATTTGGATAGGAGTTTGTGATGGCCTACCGACAAGCCGAACGTCAGCAACGGTGTCTGTTCCCAGAAAGTTTGGATGAGTATGTGGCTCCGGAGGACCCCGTGCGGGCGTACGATGCCTTCGTCGAGGCCTTGGACCTTGAGGCTTTGGGGATCGCGTGGGACACGCATAAGGTCGGTTGCCCGCAGTACGATCCACGTGTGATGCTGAAGCTGCTGGTCTATGGCTACTCCTATGGCATCCGCAGCAGCCGCAAACTGGAGCGGGCCTTGTCTGACAATCTCTCCTTTATCTGGTTAGCCGGCGGTCTCAAGCCGGACTTCAAGACGATTGCCCGGTTCCGACGGAATAACCGCCCGGCGTTAGGTAAAGTGCTCAAACAATGCGCGCGTCTCTGTATCGCGTTGGACCTGATCGAAGGCAATACGCTCTTTGTGGACGGCAGCAAGTTCCGGGGCAACGTGTCGTTGAATAATCTCTGGACCGTGGAGCGGCGTGAAGGCTCTCTGGCCCGTACCGAGCAGCGTATCGAGGCGATTCTCGCCGAGTGCGACACCGTCGATGAGCAAGAGGCCGAGGCGGGCTCTCTGGTGAAACTGCAAGACGAGTTGAACCAAAAGCAGAAGCTCAAGGCCAAAGTCGAGACGGTCTTGGCCCAGTTGCGGAGCGAAGAGTTGGAGCGATTCAACACGACCGACCCGGAATCGGCGTCGATGCACGGGCGCCAGGGTTCTCACGCCGGGTACAACGCGCAGATCGTGGTGGATGACCAGCACGGCCTGATCGTGCATGGCGACGTGGTCAGCGACAATAACGACTTGGGGCAATTCACCGAGCAGATTGACAAGGCCAACCAAACACTGGAGCAGCCCTGCCAGGTCGCTTGTGGGGACGCGGGGTTTTCCAACGCCAAGGAATTGCAGAAGATCGACACGCAAGGCATTGAGGTCGTCGTGCCGTCCTCGAAACAGGCCCGAGGCAAGACACCCGGGCCTTTTGACAAGAGTCGCTTCCAGTACGTGGCCGAGGAGGACGCGTATCTCTGTCCGGCGGAGACGCGCTTGCCGTTTCGACGTCTTAATGGCGAAAGGGGCCAACGCGAGTACTATCCCGGCCGCGGGGTCTGTTCCGGCTGCCCCCATTTTGGAATCTGCACGCCGAACGAGACGACCGGTCGCAAGATCATCCGGTATGAGAATGAAGCCCTCCGGGAAAAGCTGGCAGCCCACTATCAAACGCCTGAGGCACAGGCCGTATTCAAACGTCGCAAGGAGAAAGTGGAGTTACCCTTTGGGCACCTCAAGCGGAACCTAGGGGTGGACAGTTTCTTGCTCCGAGGCTTGGCCGGCGTCCTCGCCGAGATGTCGCTGCTGGGCAGTTGTTTCAACGTGACCCGGCTGATTGGGCTATTGGGCATCTCTGGGTTGATCGGGAAGCTATCGAGTTTACAGGAGGATATTCTCAGACCCGGATGTCCGGGTCTGGCATAACTAAGGAGGGGTGGCCGTTGCGGTCTACGGGATGCCTGACGGTCTCCTTTGGGACATTGGCATCTTCCCGGCTGGCCTCTGACAAACCGGCCGGCGAAGTCCCGCTGAAACCACATGAAGCAATATTGTGACACAGCCTGGGAGATGAGAATCACCGATCCGCTGGGGCAGTCGGTCCCGTCGGGCCACGGCGACCCGGTGGACACCCGCGCGGCCATGAAGATCGTAAGGAAAGACTTGCCTTCGCCGGGCATGCCGACAAGCAACGTGATCCTGCCCAGCGGTACACGCAGCGGCCACAGCCACCTGATTTCGGCCGGTTCCACATCGGCCAAACACATAAGAATCGGGCGCTCGACGACCTCGTTGCGGTTCACCGTCGGAGCGTCATCGACCAAGCCCTCTACGATGGCCCGCAGGGTATCCGGCTCGATGGCGTCGTGGGCTTCCAGCCAGTCGCAGATGTCGCCCTTCTGGAGCAGTTCTGGAAGATCGACGAGCTTGACCTTTAGGGCAGGCTCCAGCTTCGCCAGGATGGACGCCACCTCGCTGGCGTACCGTCGGCCGGCGGCGTCGTTGTCCGGCAGGATCACGACCTCACGCCCGGCCAGCGGCGTCCAGCCCGCCTTGGCCGCGCTGTTGCTGCCGTGTGGACTTGTCGTCGCCAGCAGGCCAATTGTCATCGCCGACTCGACCGCCTTTTCGCCCTCGGCAACATAGACGCGCTCATTAGGACGTGCGAGCAACTCAGGCAGGCGGTACAGCGGTCGAGGCTCCAACATCCCGCCGATGATTCAACCTTTGGCAGTCTTGCTCACGGGTCGGATATCCTTGTCGCCAGAGATTTCCCATCGCAC
>CAYNQP010000552.1:0-3284 GCA_964399325.1 uncultured Pirellulales bacterium | reverse complement strand
GTCGCGACATTTCCTTTCCGCGCGGTGCTCTCGGTGGGCGCTACGGCGGCGGTTTTCATGGCTGGAATTGCCTGGCTGTTGTTGTACACCTTCGCTTCGGACCATGAGTCCCAGCCGCCCTCCGTCCAGAAATTCGCCAAGCAAGAGAGCTTGCGGCAAGCAGAGTCCGACGTGCGTGAAGGGGTTGCCACAGGGCTCGCTGCCCGTGGCAGGGGGCTGCGGCCTGACGAAAGCGTTCCGCCGGCTGCGGCGCCGCCTCAGTTTTTGGCATGGGCTGCCGCCAAGCGGGCGGTCGATGAGATCGCCGAGAAGCCGCCGTTTGCACCGGCCAGTGCGATTGAACTGGTGGTCCTACCGCGACGTGAGAACGTGCAACTGACCATCTACAACTCGGCCGATCTGACTCTCGTGCGCGAGCGGAGAAGCCTGACCCTCAAACGCGGCTGGAACTGGCTGCAATTCATGTGGGCCGAGACGCTGATCGATCCGACGAGCCTGACCCTCGAACCAACGGAACACAAGGACCAGGTCGAGGTCCAGCAGTTGGTGTTCCCGCCGCGACTGCGGGAGCTGGGCCGCTGGCTGATCCACTCCGAGGTCGCCGGCCGGGTGTCGTTCGAGCTGACGTACCTGACCAGCGGTTTGTCGTGGCGGGCGTTCTACATGGGCACGCTCGCGCAGGACGAAAAGACGATGCGGCTGGAAGGCTACGTCCGCGTCGACAACCACAGCGGCGAGGACTACGAGGACGCCCAGACCCGCCTCATCGTCGGAAATGTCCACCTGCTCGATCAAATCCGCGAGCTGGCCCAGAGACAGTATCCCTACGGCGGCCCCGAAACCTTCGGTCGCCACGCCGGCATGATGGGTGGCATGGGTGGTTTCGGTGGCATGCTTGGGGACGCTGAAGGAAGGAGCGAGCGCGCAGATACTCTGTATTTGGCTCTAGGTTTGGAGGCCAAGGCAATCGTCAAGGAGGGGCTCAGTGAGTATTTCCTCTACACGATAGAGGGGACGGAGACGATTCCGAACGAATGGGGCAAGCGCCTGCTGTCATTCGAGGCAAGCGAGATTCCGGTCGAGAACCTGTACAAGTACGACGAGGAGCGCTACAGCGCCGAGACGGTGCGGTTCCTGTCTTTTGCCAACGACACCGAGCACAAGCTGGGTGAGACGCCTATCCCGGATGGCATGGTGCGGATCTACGGGCGGGTGGATGCGGAAGCCCATCTGTCGTACGTGGGGGGTACAGGCGTCAAGTACATCCCCGTCGGTGAGGAAGTGGAGCTGAACCTCGGTCCGGCACGCCTCGTGAAGGTCGAGCCGACCCTGATGGGTGCCGCCACGAGCAATTACGTTTTCGACAGTAACGACAACGTCGCCGGATGGGACGAGACCCGAACGTGGAAGATCGAAGTCACGAACCCTCGGACGCTACCCGTCGAGATCGAGATCACACGCGGGTTCGACACGCCGTACTGGGAGTTGACGTCGAGCAACGACAGCGTCGCGTACGCCAAGCACGACGTCACGCACGCGCGTTTCAAGCTGACCGTCGAGCCGCGCAGCAAGAATGCATTTGCTTATACCGTGACAACGTATCGCGGTGTGAGAGAACAAGTCTGGGTCAGGAAACAGCAAGAGAGATAACGCTGAGTTTTTGGGAGACACGAACATGAAGAGAAAAGAGCTTATTCTGTTGGCGATTGCCGTGCCGTTGCTTGTGACATCCATCACGCAAGGGCGGATCAAGCTGGTGGCGCTGCCGGAGCGGGCGGCGACGATCATTCGCTTGGACAATCCGAGCGCGACGTTGATCGAAGAAGAACGGGTCCTGACGCTCCAGCAGGGGGCCAACAAGGTGGACTTCTCCTGGCAGGGCGTGCAGATCGACGAGGATTCGATCCGGCTGGAGGTCCTCGACCATCCTGGGAATGTCACGCTGTTGAGTGTCAGCTATCCGCCCGGGGAAGCGGCCCTGGTCTGGGAGATCAGCAGCGGGGGCGACTACGCCGAGACGGTGCACATCAGCTACTTGCTGAGCAATATCGACCGGCTGATTACCTACAACGCCGTGGCGGACAAGGCCGAGACGCAGGTCGATCTGAAGAGCTACGTGGTCCTGCGCAATTTCTCGGGCGAGGATTTCGAGAAGGCCCGCATCCTGCTCGACTATGGCGAGGCCTTCGAGCAGGGCATCGACCACGAAGAGACCAAACGCGTGCTCTTCCTCAAGGCCCCGACGGTCCCCATTCGCAAGATCTGGACCTGGGACGCCAGCAAAGTCGGGGAGTCTCGCTGGGACCCGGAGAAGCTCGATAACCAGAACGTCGGCATCCCGGTCAGCTACCGGATCGTCAACAACGTCGGCAGCAACCTGGGCGAGTTTGCCCTGTGGGGAGGCAAGGCTCGCATCTTCCAGGACGACGGCCGCAACAGCACGATTTTCCTGGGCGAGGACAACGCGCCGCTGGTTCCCGTTGGCGAGAAGATGGAGCTGTACATCGGCGACAGTCGCGACATCGTGGTCACGCAGCGCAGGCAGCAGAACCACCAGATCAACATTCGCAAGAACGACTCCGAGCGCGTCGTGCTCTACGATACGGACGAGATCATCACGGCCAAGATCGAGAACTTCAAGGACAAGCCCGCCATGCTGACGATGATCCAGCACATCCCGGGCCAATGGGACATGGCCGAGTGCAACATGGAGTACACGAAGAAGGATGCCTCCACGCTGGAGTTCGAGATCGAGCTTCCCGCGCGCACGGACACCGGTCCGGCCGTCAAAGAACTGACGATGCACTACCACCGGCGTAACGTTCGTCCGTGATTCTGACCTATTGAAAAGCGAAGGAGCAATCCAATGAACCGTGTGATTGCATTTCTGATGATACTCGTAATTGGTGCCGGTGTTGCCTTGGCGAAGGTGGACTTAGTGACGTTGCCCGCGCGGGACACGGTGCAACTGACGATCTACAACTCTGCCGATATGACGCTGACGCGTGAGAGCCGGGCGCTGACACTGAAAGAAGGCGCCAACGCCTTGCAGTTCTCCTGGGAGAATACGCTGATCGACCCGACCAGTCTGGAGATGCTGCCCAAGGCCAACGCCGATCGGATCGATATTGCCGAGTTAGTCTATCCACCCCGGGTGAGGAACCTGGGTCTCTGGAATATCTCCAGCGAGGTCAGTGGCAAGGTCCCCGTCGAGATTACGTACCTGACCAGCGGTCTGTCCTGGCGGGCGTTCTACATGGGGACGCTCTCGCAGGACGAGAAGA
>CAYNQP010000551.1:0-3302 GCA_964399325.1 uncultured Pirellulales bacterium | reverse complement strand
AAAAAAATGTCCTTGTGAGACTAATTATGAATGGGGCCATCCGTGACCCCTCTGTATTCCTTACCACCTGCTGGCTGTCAACCTATTTCTCAAAAAAACTGTGGCGGGCAGTCGGTACTGGTTCACTTTCAAGTTCTATCTTTTCGGTTGATTCGTCCATGCCCGTTGTTCTTCCGTTCGGCCTGCTCTAATCGTACCACAAGATCGTTGATCGTCCAAGTTCGGTTCGTCAGTCCTGCGGCCATAGCAGGCGTCGTACCGAGTGTCAGATGCTTCCGGCAGAAGTTGTAGTGGAAGTAGTGCAAGGCTATGGCGTGTTCGTGGTTGCGCCACTTCTTCGAGAATGCGTTGGTCAGTCGGGTAAACCTACGGTTCGTCATGCGGGTCGTCAGGTTCAATCGCTCCGAGTATGACGTGCTGATATGGGCAGGGGCGGGATTGCCCAGCAGAGGCCGTACCAGCGTCCCTATACACTTGCTGGGGCTGTATCTGGCTTCGTTGGTTCGATCCGTGTCCTTTCCATAGAGTTTGAGTAGCTGGGCGAAGTCAACGCCATCCCATCCGAAAGCACCTTTGACCGCATTGAAGTAGGGCCTATACCCATCACTCGTCAGTTGAATACGGTTCTTGATCCGGCTGGCAACGTCTTGGACGAAAGTCTCAGCATAGGCCAGTTCCCGCAGCCCCACGAGATAGGAAACAACGAGCTTGCTGTCTGCGTCGATGGCGCACCACGTCCAGCAGTCTCCATCCCCATGCTTGCCGTGCTTTTTGCTGTTCTCCTTGCAACCGACAAAGCTCCAAATCTCATCGACCTGGACGCGGGCCGTTGATAGGCCCTGGACCATCTTATCATGCAGATCGGCACAGAGAATCCCCACGTCCGCCAGCAAGCGCAGGACGGTCAGCTTGGATAAATGGCATATCCTGGCGGTCGAATTGATACTGTTGCCTTCAATCAGGCAACTAAGTATCGCGGTTCGTCTATTCGCTTCAAGCCGTCTCATATTTTCCTCCCGCTCGTTGGTGCGCGCTACTACTGATCCTTCTCATCCGCGTAAGGCAGAAGAGGTGTTTCGCCCTGTTTTGGGGCGACTCTGTCCAAGCGGTCCTTGAAATCCTTGTCATTTGCGCAAGTCTTCATGAGGAAGATCACGTTAGACAAATGCTCCTTGAGCGCTGGATGCCCGAAATCTCTGGTAAGATGTTGGTGGTGTTTTCTCGCCCTGAAACCAGACAAACCACACGGGTTCTTCTTCTTCAGTGCGGTGACAACACCAGGCGCAAGACGTGAATAGACAATATCGTTGGTCCAATGTCCTACGTAACTTGGCTTCTTTGTGCCATCGCCGGTGGGATACTCTATTCGCTTCAATCTGAAAAGCTCTCTGTAGAAATCATCAGGGAAAGTCTTGCTCCATTTTGCCCATTCATCAGTCAGGTACTTCTCCAAGATCTTCTGTAGTGCTTCTCTGTCGCGAACCTGTTGATAGCCGGTGACTTCATCAACAAGCGCGATAATCCCAACCTTAGACAAGACCCGCACTACAATCTCGCATTGGGCGGCAATCTGCCTTTGCCTGCTGGTCAATTTCTTCTCCTGTTTTCTGGCTTCAAGGACGGCATCGCATATTTTCGGCAAGACCGTTGCTTCATAAGCGACGGCTGGTTTGCCCCCCCGTCCTGGTCGTATGAATCTAACGGGGCTATCCAATACCATGGCTAACTCTTGTGGAATAAACGACTTAATCTGATCTTGGGACAAGAAACCCTTCAAAAGCGCCCCATGGGATTGGCCAAGTCCAAGCACTTCCTGCATTCCTCTACCAGATAGAACTCGCTTTCCATCTTCGAGGACGTAACACTCAAGCTCTCTGTCTCCGATCTTGAGCTTCTTGTCCGGTGTTCCGAATATCGCTTTTGGGAGTTTCCACTTCTCGGTAGCGGCCTTCTTGGCAATTTGAATTCTCTCTTCTTTGGAGAGCTTCCGAGCCCTGGCATCTCCCCCCTTTGATTGAATACTCTGTTCGTCCGTCATTTCATATCCTTTCAAAAGCATCACTCTTAGCAAGCATTCGCAATATAGCACGTCGTATTCCTGCTTGCAAGCATAAAAGTACAGTTTTTTCGTTTGCTTGCTTAGGTGCGTGCGGGAACCATCAACAGGGGCTATTTCCTCAGGGAATCAAGGATAACTGGGCTGAACGGTCAATTGCCCGTTTTATCCTTTGGGGGTCTGTTTGTCTTCTGTGACTCTTGGCCAGTCGTTTGCTCGACGACCCACTTGGCAAGCTGGTTGGGGTCTTTCGGGCGCTTCCCGCGTCCGTCTGGTGGGCTCTTGGGCTGTTTCTTCTTGTCTTTTTCCATGCCGCCATTATACCCTATCCATAGGCGCGTACAAGAGACAGAATCCAAGTGATTCCGATGAGGCATTCATAGGGAAGGGTAGAAATGACACAGAACAAAGACCGCCGCAAAAGCCGCAATGCCCAACATCAACCGAAGAATATCCCGACGGTTAAGGCTGAAGTCACAAATCCAAAAGAAGTACAATCCACTCAGGACCAGCAAGAAAAGACTCCCGATAAACAGGCACTGCGGAAGGGCCTTCTTCACGGAGTAGATCGCGCAAGCAGATATGCTCTGTTTCTTACGGCCGTGCTGCTTGTATTGAATATTCTTACCTTGCTGCATCTCAAGTCTGAATCCAGGCTTACAAACCGCGCCTGGATAGGACTGAATACTGCACGGCATGAGCAACTTGTTTCCGGACAAATTATACGGACTCAATTGGATTTCATCAATACTGGAAAGACTCCCGCCATTGCTGCTACAGTCCATTATACTCTCTGTTGGAGGCCTAAAGAATTTGATATGCACACGTGGATTGCTGCCCACGAGCAGGAAACTTGGGAGAATGCAGCGAATCGAGGCCCCATAGCTCCCAATGCATCCTTCTCCCTCTTGGCCGCGTCCGATGAACCTATTACTGAATCTCTGACTGCTGATATATTGTCTGGAAAGACCATTGTGTATGTATTTGGCACAATCTCTTATAATGACATCTTCTACAGGCCGCATCAGACTAAATTTTGTTCTGTTATCCGGCCGTCCACTGAGCGGATGCAACCATACCACGAATACAATTACATGGACTAATCCCCATAGGAACGGCATAGTTCTCAGCCTACAATAAGACGACATGGTCGATTCCCTTCAAAGTGAACCAATACCGAAAAAGCCGTAGTGGTTCACTTTCAAGTTCTGGCTCTGAGGCTGACAAATAGTCACAAAAAACTTCA
>CAYNQP010000550.1:0-3305 GCA_964399325.1 uncultured Pirellulales bacterium | reverse complement strand
CTGAAGCCCTCAACATCCAACCGAAGAATCTTCATCTCTGAGCCTCCAACCGGCGCGAACCTACCGGTCTTTGTGCAAGTTTCAGTCATTGCCGGAAAGCACCGTGCTACAAATGCGAGCGAGAGGACTCGAACCTCCACGTCCCAAAGACACTAGGACCTAAACCTAGCGCGTCTGCCAATTCCGCCACGCTCGCGGCATCTCGGCCGCGCGGCGCCCGCGCGCGCCTGAGTGCACGCCACGGCCACCGGCCTTTCTACCGCGCAGCGACCCCTCCATCAACCCAAATCCAGTCTCTTGTCGCCGTTATCCGTGGACCGTACGGCCCCCTCGTAGCCGCTTCTGCTACTCCGGCGCCTTCGGCCTTCGTTGTTTGTCGTCCATGTCGATGCGCCAGACGTACTTCTGGGTCCGGTAGACAACCACCGCCAAAACGATCAGGCCAGTGGCCGGCACAAAAGGAAGGGCCTTTTCCACAAACCCGACGCCGAACCGGATGATGGCGGTATTGAGCACGATGAGCCCGAGCCGGATCTCCGTGGGGCCCATGCCGAGGAAGGTGATTTTGAACTCGTTCGTGGCCGCAAACGACAGATAGGAATTGACCATGAGCGCCCCAAAGACGGGGATCAGAATCAGGAACAACGTTCGGGCCAGATCATCAAAGAGCAGCGCGTAGCCGATCAAGGCCGAGCACATGAACACGAAGTCCAGGAAATGGTCCATATGGTAGCCCCACTTGGGGATGCCCGTGTCACGGTATCGGCCCAGCGCCCCGTCGAAGGAATCGGTGAACCACTGTAGGAAGAGCATGAGCGACGATAGCCAGAGCCAGTGCAGACTGCCTCGGGCCAAGTGGCCGAAGCCAATCAGTCCCCCGCTCCAAAGGATCGTCATCAGGGTCAGGTGATACCCTTCGATCCAGCGGGGGAATCGGGGCGTCCAGTAGTCAATGAACCTCCGCTCGATCTTCGCGAAAGGCGATTTCAGCGGAAGCTTCTTGTCACCGTGAAACTCCTGGTGCTTCTCCATGAGTCTTCCTTGTGTAGAAGGCCGTCTGGGCGGCATGGTTGGGCCAATGGACTATCACATCGCGTGCTCCAGGCTCAAACTCCATCAAACAGGTCATCTCTTGCCTCGCGGCCCAAAGACACGACAAGAGACGGCGATGAGGGCCACGAGCAATGCGATCACCCAGGTCCACAAGGCCCAGAGCAGTGGGTTCGGCGCGAGACGCCGCACGGTCTCCAGAATCATCCCGCCCACCATGACGTAGGCATTGCCCCAGGCGCCGGAGCGAAAAAACGCCACGGGCAGATCGGGATCGCCGATGAACGGTCGCAACACCCAACCCATCTGCACGCCCACGAAGGCATACAGGAAGAACCACGCCCAAAGCAACTGTCGATGGCGCGCCGAACGACGGACGAGCGGGCCATAGTAGCGACGAACGACAATCTGCGCCGCGACGGTAGCTACGGCAAAGGTCACACCGTTAAACTGCACCGCCAGACGATAGTCGGGACACGAGACGTACCAGAACGCCGTGATGGGGGCCAGTCCGGCCAGCACAACCGTGACGCACGACTGGGTCGCCACCAGGGCGCGTAGGGCTTGGGCGAAATCGTCCCGCAGTCCGGCTATCGTATTGACGACAAAGAAGCTCGGCAGACACAGAAGAAAGGTGACCAACAGCAACAAGGGAACTTTCACGCCCGAATAGAGCGACTGATGAAACCGTCCCGCTGCCAGACCACTGTAGGCTCCCATGACGGCGCCGTAGAAGAGGCCGCAGGTGACCAGGAAGATAAGCAACCAGCACAGACGACTTGACAGTGGCGCGTCGACTGCGAAGACGCCCCGTCCATGGAGGAAATCGTCAATGGCTCGAAAGAAGGCACGCATTATTGACCGAAGAGAGTGCCAATCGTGCAGACCACGTCGACGAAGATATTGGCCTCACGAGCCCGGAACAGTTCGAACGGCAGATTGGGATCGCCAACGAACGGGCGAAGCACCCAGCCCATTTGGGCCCCTACCAGGGCGTATATGACCAGCCAAATCTGAAAGGTCCGGCGTGCCACGCTTCTTTCTTGCATGGGTGGTGGAGACATGGGTTGTGCCGATCCCGTTTGCCCGGGAGCACTGTCGATCTCGCTGCTCGTGGCGGTGTCCCCTTGTGCCGCCTGCAGGCGCGACAATAGCGTCTTGCGCGCCACGTCTCCCTCTTGCGCCGGTGCAGGTGCCGGCTTTGCGGAATCCGTCTGACCGGCGGCAGGCCCGATCTCGTCACTCGCGGCGGGCTCCGCCTGCGCCGCCTCAAGACGCGACAGCATGGTGAGCAGGACTTTCAAGCCGATGATCCCCGAGACGGCGAAGAACAGGAAGTTCAGTAGTTTCATGAAGGGATAGCTGGACGTGCTCAACGTGAAGAACCCGGTAATTGGCCCAAGCGACGCCAATACCGCCAGATTGACCGCGACCGGAGCGAGGATCAGTCGCAATGTGTCCTTCGGTCCCAGTCGGACACCCAGCAGTGCGCTGAAGACATAGAGGGACGGGAAGGTGACGACCAGCGTCAGGACGAACAGAGCCGGCACCTTGATCGCCGAGGCGAACAATTGCGCATAGCATGGCGACGTCCGCGTCAGCACCGAATACAGTCCCATGAAAAGACCATAGACTATCCCGAGTAGGATGGATACGGACACCAGAGGTTTGACGCGAATGTGGGCCGTGCCCGCGCCCACCATATGTAGGGCAGGTCAACCATTGGATCATCGTCAGAGTCCCTTTCCCTTGCAGCCTGACCGAAATGCCTCTCGCCCCGCAGACCCTTGCACCCTGATTCCCCTGCAGGACACTTCCAACCACCAACATCTTTACCGGTCAATAGACCGGGATTCAAGGGGAAAAGCGGAAGAGAAAGGGCAAAATATCCCCCCGCCGGATTTCTACGGCAGGCCCGGAGCGGGCTGACTGGAATCGGCTCCACCCACTTTCTGCGCCAACAGGGCGGCCCGATCACGCCCCACAAGCAAGGGATGCGTAATGACTAGAACAGCGCTTCTTCGTCGGGGTCCGTCTCTTTTTGCGTGGGCTCCTGCTGAGTCGGCTGGTCTTTTGAGATCTTCTCGATCCGCTTCTCGGCCGTTTGCAGGATGGTTCGGCAGTGCTTGATCAGAGCCATCCCCTGCTCGTATTGTTCGAGACTATCCTGCAGAGGGATCTCGCCCTGCTCGATCTTGTCCACGATGCTCTTGAGTCGCTTGCGGTCGCGCGCGTTGCTGATCTTGCGGCTGATG
>CAYNQP010000549.1:2070-3308 GCA_964399325.1 uncultured Pirellulales bacterium | reverse complement strand
GAAACCTACAAGCTGATCCATTTTTGAATCTCCGCTTTCTCTCAGATCCGGCTACCGATCGCCCTTCTTGTTCTCTGTCTTGTCTACGAGCGCACGCAACTGCGACGCCTCATCTGCCGAAAGGCCCTCGTGCTCGATCAAGAACTGCATCATGGGTGTCAGCGCCCCGTCGAAGGCACGTTTGAGCATCTTGCGGAACTCGGCGCGCCGGGCATCGACCTCGCTGATACTGGAACGAAAGAGTTGTAGGTTCCGGATCTTCTCGACCGCCAGAAACCCCTTCTCCGCCATCCGATCCATCGTGGTCTTCACCGTGCTGTAGGCCCAGTCGCGGGTACGAGCCAACTCCTCCTGGACCGTCCCAGCCGCACAAGGCTGCTTCTCCCAAACGACCTTCATGATGGCCCACTCGGCCTCGGTCAATTCCTCCGGCGTTCTGGCCCGCCTGCCCTTCTGCGATTTTCCCGGTTTCGTCATCTTCGTAGCCCCTTACTCTATTTATATCAATGATATTCGACATAAATAGAATCGGCAAGGACAAAAATGAGAATTCCGCAAAAAAAGTTCGGGGTTCCGCAGAATGACGCGCCGGGCCGGGAGACGCAAAATATTGCGTCTCTACTACTTCACCAGTCGGGCGATGGGCTTGAATTGAGGGTGTTTGGCGGTCTTGAGCAGTTCGAAGAGGGCCATTTCCGTGCCGGCTATCGCGGCTCCTTCAGCAGCAACCCGGTCCAGGCCGATTTGTTTGTTCTCGGGGGTGCGGGACGAGACGGCGTCGGCGATCACGGTTACGTCGAAGTCTTGCCCAAGCAGATCGAGCGCCGTCTGATAGATGCAAACGTGGGTCTCGATGCCGCAGAGCAGGACCTGCTTGCGACCCGTTGCCCGGAGCCGATCGCGAAACGGCTCAACGCCCCAGCAACTGAAGCTGGCCTTGTCAATCGGCTCATCGGCGGCCAGAAGCTCAGCGATCTCGGCCACCGTCGGACCCAGGACCTTGGGCGCCTGCTGACACCAGAGGATAGGGATACCGAGGAGCTTGGCGGCTTGGATGAGGATGCGAATGTTCTTGAAGAGGGCCTCTTTGTTGACCATCAGTTGGGCGAGCTTGCCTTGAACGTCAACAACGGCCAGACAACAGTCGTTGATATCGAGCATTCCCTTGCCTCTGTGCGGCAGATGCGAAGAACGCCTCCGTGCGCTGCACCCGGTCACGGTGTATTAAGGAGGACAAT
>CAYNQP010000549.1:0-2060 GCA_964399325.1 uncultured Pirellulales bacterium | reverse complement strand
CAACAACCGTTGATTTCAAGCATTCCTTTGCTTTATGCCTCAGGGTGTACGGGAAGAGCGCGTCCGTGCGCTGCGACCGGTCACGGCGTATGAAGGAGGACAATTTCCAAACTCGCTCTGACCTTCCCTTCCGGGAGAGGTGGAACCGTTCTCGTTGTGGAATCATCCGACGTGAACTTTGGCCTCGGGATCATGGGCACGGGTACTGTTGCATCCAGGCTATCACCGGTCATCGCGACGATATTCTGGCCCGGCATTTCTTGCACGAAGCTGTTCAGCACTGCGACCTCTCTTGCGACCTTTGCACAGGCTTCGGTATTATCCTGACCAATGATCTTTGCCGCTTGCTGCGGTGTCACCGGCCTGACCACAACCGAGTCACCGAAGCGATCTGTCTGAACCACCAAGGTGGCGGATTTGGAGGTCTGCCAGACAACGTTCAGGTCGGCCACCAAGCGGTTGAGCCCCTCACGGCTGGCGGCAATACGATAGGTCTTCTTGTTGCCCGCGATCTCCCACTCGACCAGATCCGAAAGACCGTTCTCCTTGATAGCCTGATTGATGGAGGCATCGGCCTGGACGAAGACCGCGGTTCGCAGTTCAAGTCGCCCGGAGAAACCCGAATCGGAGACCACCGTTGGGATCGCGTCAGGTGGCACCGGCGTAACCCGCGTCGGGTTGCCTGCATCCGCCACCAGCCCCGGTGATTCGACGGGCGTTACAGGAGCCACGATCTGATAGACAACCACGGCCAGCACCCCCACGAGCGCGATCATCGCCGCCGCCGCCGTCAAGTGGCGAATCCGGAGATGCCACGCCCCGGCGCGCCCACTGGACGAGGCCGGACGGTCTCCCAGCAGCGTACGCCGTTCCAGTAACAGCTTGATCTGTTCCAGCATCTCATCGGGAGCCTCTGCTCTGGGCAGAACACTGATGAGGTTCCTGCAATTCTGAAGTTGCCGAAGGCGTTGGGCCACCTCCGGATCACGAGCCGCCAGGCGCTGCACCTCCGTCTTCTGCCGGGGGGACAATTCGCCGTCAATGAAACTGCAAAGCAGCTCATCGATACTGGGGTTCGACTTCATTTTAGCACGGCCTCCAAAATCTCTCTAAGATGGCTCCTGGCACGACTGAGCCGGCTTCGAACGGTCCCAAGCTCAATATTGAGGACATCTGCCATCTGAGCGTAGTCCATTCCTTCGATATCACGGAGCACCATCACGGCTCGCTGAGGCTCTTCGAGCTTCAGCAATGCCTGCATCGCCAGATCACACAATTCTCGGCTCTGCGCCAAGACAGCCGGGTCGGTCGCGTTACCATCGCTCAGGAACTCCTTGAGAACCTGCTGCGTTTCCCCCCCAGGTTCAGTCTCCTCGGCGTCCAAAGAACGAGTCGCCCTGCGGGCGTTCCTCTGGCAATGGTTCAGCGTCAAATTGACCGCGATTCGGAACAGCCACGTGTAGAAGCTGCTCCGGCCCTTGAACTTCTCTATGCTCTCAATAACTTTGACAAACGTCTCCTGGGTAAGTTCCGCCGCATCGTCCGTGTTTCCGCACATTTTCAGGATCGTGTTGTAGATGCGGTTCTGGTACCTGAGGATGAGCCTCTCCATGGCCATCGTGTCGCCGGCCTGGGACTGCTGGACCAACACCGAGTCATCGATGTTGATGCTTTCCGCTCTCAAGTACACTATATTCCTCTCGTCAGAACATTCGGACCGATAAACCGTCCTGTCGGACACAAACCACCCATTCAGACAATAATCATCATCCCAGATTGATCGGTCCGGGTCAATCGAATTTGCCGACGCAGGAAGTCCCCGCAGAATACGAACGCCTCGACCCACGGGATCCGTTCTATCGAAGCCGCTCATCCTCAGTTGCGACGTGTCTAGAGTATCTGCCTGCCGCAAACGACAGCGGGGCCCGTGTCGAATGGACACGGGCCCCGCGAGAAGCCTGAAAGAATCTACTGTCGCCGTCAGCTATTCGGTGGGAATCGGATTGCCGAAGGCGATGTCGTCGATATACAGAACACCGGAGGCATTCTGGCTCGGCATG
>CAYNQP010000548.1:2914-3318 GCA_964399325.1 uncultured Pirellulales bacterium | reverse complement strand
CGGGAGTAAACCTGGTCGAATCCGCGAACTGCTCCATCGCCCATGCGGAGATGGTCGCTATTGCACTGGCACAGCAGGCCAGAGGCTACTACGACCTTGGTCGTGACAACGTCACTCACGAGTTGGCAACAAGCACCGAGCCCTGCGCGATGTGTCTGGGGGCGATCCCATGGTCGGGCCTGCGACGCGTGATCTGCGGCGCCCGTGGCGAGGACGCCTGCGCCATCGGGTTCGATGAAGGGGCCAAGCCGGCCGATTGGGCCGGGACATTGCAGGGCCGAGGAATCGGGGTCGTGCGGGACGTGCTGCGCGACGAGGCATGCGCCGTGCTGCAACAGTATCTCACCTCCGGCGGCTTGGTCTACAACGCGCGACGAAGCTAAGCATCGATGACCGACTATCTG
>CAYNQP010000548.1:0-2904 GCA_964399325.1 uncultured Pirellulales bacterium | reverse complement strand
AGCCGTCGGCCGGCGTGCCCGGGGCGACGGCGCTGGAGGCGCCGGGATCGGCGGCCGGGGTGCGTTGGGCTCGGGAACGGGCGGAAGCGCGGGCGGGACAATGCCCAAATGCCGTTCGATTCGCGCCAAGCGGTTGTCCAGCTTGTCCAGCTTGGCATCGATACTGTCGAGCTTGGCCGCGATCGTCTGCGTGTAACCCAGGACCTCTATGAAATTCCGCTGGGTCGCATCCATGTAGCGCTCCATCACGCGCTCATAGGCATCGATGGCACGAGCGGCGTCAGTGCGATATTCAGGCGTGGTGTAGACCTGGGCTTCCACCTCGTACGACCTGCGGCTCTGGCCCACTGATGTGGACAGCCAGAGGATCACGAGGCAGAGAACAGCAGCCGTGACGGCGAGGCTAAGTCTTCTGTGCGAGTTCATTTGGCTACTCCTGCTTTCCTTCCATGTGCGACTGCCGGCCTGCGCACACCCAGACGAGCCTGAGGGCGCCACCCGACATTCCACCCATACTATCGGCAGGAAACGAGGGGAGAATTAGGCGCGTTTTCGGACGGTACTGTCACGAAGCGGCGAATCAGCGAGCGGTGGGGACGATGGGCACCCACTGGATCCGGGCAGCGCCGAGGACCGTCCCCGTCGCGTAGGCAAGATCCACCAAGGCGATTTGGTACTCCGTCAGCGTACTGATTTCCGCGCTCTGAGCGTCGGCAAACCGGGTCTGAGCGTCGAGCACATCCGTACTGGTGCGCGCTCCGAGCTCGAACTGGCGCTTCTCGGCCTCGTAGAGGCGCCCTTGGAGGATCGTATTCTGACGCGCCGCCAGAATACGCTGCCAGTTGGCCTCGACCTGATCGACGGCATTGAGCACCTCCAATTCGATCATGCGCTCCCGATCTTTGCGCGTCGCCATCCGCTGGCGGCGCTGGTAGATGGCCTGTCTGATCCGGCTCTTGGCCGCCTTGTTGCCGACGGGGACCGCCATTTGCGCGCTGAGGCGATGGCCGGTGAAGTCGCTGTTGACGAGCATGTCATACGAATCACTCCTGGCGAATCCGGTGGCATTGATGTTGTAGCTGTAGTCGAGCGTCGCCAACGGCAGCGCCTGATTACGCATGTAGTCTACAGCGCTGGCATCGCTCAGAAGCTGGAGCTGAAGCTCCACCAACTCCATTCGCGAATCCATCGCCGTCCGGACCAGTTGCGGCCGATCCATCTTGTACAGAATCGGATCGGGCTCGGTCAAAGGCACCAGGACGGTTGGCGTTTGCAGGTTCAGCCCGGCTCTGTTGATAACGCGTTTCAACTCGCGCTCACGATCTCGAAGGTTGTTCTCGGCGACGATGATAGCCTCAAGCTGTTGCGCAACACCAGCCTCAGCGCGGACCACCTCCACCTGCGATCGTTCTCCCGCGTTGACAAACCGGCGCGCCTGTTCGAGTTGAGCTTGTGCCAGCTCGTACTGCTGTTCGCGCACATCCAACTCCCTGCGCGCTGCATACAGACGCCAGTACACACGATCCACAGCCGCCAAGATGGTGATCACTTCGAGCTTCGCCTGCGCATCCGTCGCCTGACGGTTGTACCCAGCAACGCGAATCGAGTGCATGTTGGCCCACTTGCCAGCATTACGTAGCAAAGGCTGGCTCAGCGACACGGTGAACCGGTTTTCAAAAGATGGGTTGTAGTTCGGATCTCCGTTGACGTCATTGAAGCGACTATCGGCGAGATCGAACGTCACGGTTCCCCCCGTGCGCAAAGGCACCTGAACGCCCAAATCCGCATTGGTCTGCTCCGTCTGAGAGGCGTCCACAACGGCGATGAAGGTGCCGCCGCCAATGTCAACGACCCTGCCGCTGGGCTGTTCCCATTTCGTCGCGCTGGCGTTGGCGAAGAAGGAGGCCTCGAACTTGGCTTCTTCCTCGCCGAGACGCTCGGCGGCGGTCGCCGGGTCGATCAGTGACGCCTTGAGTTCGAGGTTGTTACTCAGAGCCAAGGCCCGGCACTGCTCCAGCGACAGCTCCAACTCGGTCAGTGGCGCGCCGTTGGGATCAACCGTCTCGACCTCGTTGGGCTCGGCCTCTTCCAACTCCAATGTCTCAATCTGTCGCAGCTTCTCGGGCGGTACCTTGACATCGCTGTAGCTCGGGCCGGGCAGATACGCATCGCAGCCCGCCAGCGAGATGAGGGCCAGAAAGACAATGCCTACACGACAGACAGCGGTCCAGTAGCGTCTTCTATTCATGTCTAAGGGCCTCGATAGGATCTAAACGGGCGGCCTTGACGGCCGGGAACATGCCGAAGAAGACGCCGACACCCGCCGCGAAACCGAAGGAAAGGCCCAGGGCCCACAGCGGGATATACGCCTTGTCCAAACTGGCACCGGGAATCTTGCCGATCAGCCACGTCAGCCCTTGTCCCAGGCCGGTGCCGATCAGTCCGCCAAACAGGCACAGCACCACCGACTCAACCAGAAACTGAAAGAGAATCGCCGAAGGCCGGGCCCCCACCGCCTTGCGCAAGCCGATCTCGCGCGTCCGCTCCGAAACGGAAACCAGCATGATGTTCATGATGCCGATGCCGCCGACCAGCAGGGAAATGCCCACGACGCCGCCTGCGATGGCGGTGGTCGTCACGGCGATGGCGTTGAAACCCTTCAGATACTCCTCGATCACCTCCATCCGAAACGTGTCCGGGTCACCCGGCCCCAGGCGGCGAGCCTGCCTCAGAAAGAAACGCAGCTCCGCTTGGGCCTCCGCGGAAAGCTCGGGCTTGCGACAACTGGCAATCGCGTAAATCCACGGATTCCACAGCTTCCACGCCGTCGGGAACGGGATGAAGATCTCCTCCGATGCCCCCATCCCGCCAAACATCGAAGACTCGACCCGCGCTTCCACGACA
>CAYNQP010000547.1:0-3320 GCA_964399325.1 uncultured Pirellulales bacterium | reverse complement strand
CGTAGATGTGCTCGACGTTGTCCGTCTTGCTGTCGCAGTAATCCAGCAGAAGATCGTTGTTCGAATTCGTCGGATCGATGGCCCATACCTCAATCCGAAGATCACTATCGCTCCCAGGGACGCGCTCAAACGGATACTCTTTGCTGTAGTGGCGGTTCCAGACCAGCGTCGCCGTGAGCATTTTGTCGGCGGGTTCATCCGTCACGATACGGTAGGCACGCTGCGGGCTCCCGGCGGCATCCAGTTCATTCAAATCCCATCCGGCCGCCGAGATCTCACTGGGCCCGATGCGCCCGGCCTTCAGAAGCTGGTACGCTCCCACCGCATTGACCATCCCGGCCCCTTGAACGTAGTCGAGCGGCGTGTCGCGGTCATCGTCGGTACTCAGATGGCCCTTGTGCCAATAGGGTAGCTTGGTCGCCGAGTTCATCAGGATGGCTTTCAAGACGCAATTGCCCCCCTCCGGCAACAAGACCGTACTGAGGTTTGCGTCCTGCTTGGCGGCCTGGACCAGCAAACCGACAACGCCGGCGGTGACCGGTGTCGCGTAGCTGGACCAGTCCCCCGATGTGGTATACGTGTGATCGCTGCCGGTCTCGGCGACCAGACAATTGCCCGGTGCGATGAGATCGGGCTTGCAGCGTCCGTCGTCGGTCGGCCCGAGACTCGATTGGTTCGGGTAGGCCAGCGAGAAGTAAGTCAGATTGGTCGCCGGATCGGCGGTCTTGACGGAACTGACGACGCCTACCCCGATAGTGTTGGAACCGGCGCCTGGATACAGGGGCGGGTCGGAGGCGTTCGTCCCGTTGCCGATACCGGCCACAACCAGCAGCCCCTCGTGTTCGGCCAGAGACTCGATACCCTTCGTCCACCAGTTCTCGAATTGGAAGCCAAAGCTCATCGCGACGACATCGAGCGGCGGTGCGATCCGGTCGAAGACGTACTGTTTCCCGAAGTGCAGCAGCTCGTAGACACATCCTTCCGCCGCCGGGACGGCCCCCTGATACAGAAACGGTCCCAGGTACGGAGTCGTCGCGTCAGGATCTTCACCGAACAGAATGGAGCAGACCGCCGTTGCATGGGCGGACACAGCAGCCGCCGGCGCGCCTTCATCGTAGAAGCTCAGCCTCGCGCCATCGAAGCAGGCATGTTGCATGTTGGGCCGATAATCGTTCTGGGGCAGGTCATCCAGATAAGTGACGCTGCGACAGACAATGCCGAAGCGCACCCCCTCGCCGGTCAGGTTCGGATCGATCTCGCGCAGGGCATAGACTCCGGCCCGACTGAGGCCTTGAGGCTGAAGTAACAAGGCCTCCTGCGGCTCAGCCGCGCGGGCAACGCCCAGCACGCCGACCAGCGCGACAACGACCCATAATCTTGGGACGAAGATAGCTGCCTTTCGAAAGTGTCTTCGCATAATAGAACCCAAGAACCGGCCCACGCCGCTCGCCGGCGCGTCCGCTACACCCCCAAACATCAACCTCCATAGCTGGTAAGCCATGTCCTCCATACGGCTTCCCCTATGATAGCAGAACACAGCCCTGAATTCAAGCAATTTCCGCCCGCCGCCGGTAGTGTACCGCCGTTTCCAGTAGTATCAAAGCAGATTCCGAAAACTCATGCAACGGGTCTTGCCTTGCCGGACGGGTCCTGCTATACTCCCCGCAACAGTCGCGTGGAACCGGGTTTAGAGTGGATGGCCGCTATGAAGGTAATCTTGGACGCCGGGCAGATCGAAGGCAAGCTCCGCGATTTGGCCCAGGAGATTGCGGCTGGGACGCCCGCCGAGGACAATTTGGCCGTGATCGGCGTCCGCAGCCGGGGTGAAATCCTTGCCCAGCATCTTGCCGCATACCTATCGCAGCAACTCGGTAAATCCATCCCCTGCGGCACGCTCGATATCACCCTCTATCGCGACGACCTCAACTCACCTCACGGCACCGGCCAGCCGCTGGTGCGAACCACCGAAATCGGCTTCAACATCGACGATAAGACCATCATTCTGGTGGATGACGTGCTGCACACCGGCCGCTCGACCAGGGCCGCTCTCGACGCCCTGATCGACCTGGGCCGACCGAAAGCAATCAGACTCGCTGTCCTGGTGGAACGAGCGGGAAGGGAGTTTCCCATACAAGCGGATTACGCCGGCCACAAGGCCGATGTGGGACCCGGACAGTCAGTCCAGGTCAATCTCATCGAATCGGATGGGAAGAACGAGGTTGTAGTCGAGTAGGGACGAATGAACCGCATCCTCAATATCGTGGAGCGCCACACGCACCACAGGTCCAAGGGACAACACGGCACGGGTATGGCTATTGTTCGAAAAGGCAAGCAGTTCAGATGGCAGCGCAAAGACCTCATCGGGTTGCGCGAGCTGACGACCGAAGAAATCGTTCACATCCTCGACACCGCCAAGGGTTTCGAGCAGATCAGCACGCGCTCGGTCAAGAAGGCCCCGCCGCTGCGTGGCAAGGTCGTGGTGAACCTGTTCTTCGAAGACAGCACGCGGACACGAAACAGCTTTACCCTGGCGGCCGGCCGGCTCAGCGCCGACGTTATCGAGTTCACGAAAAAGAGCAGCGCCGTCAGTAAAGGCGAAACCCTGCTGGACACGGCCCGCAACCTCGAGGCGATGGGCATCGACATTGTCGTGATTCGCCACAGCGCCGCCGGCGCACCGAAGTTCCTGAGCAAGAACATCAAAGCCTGTGTCGTCAGCGCCGGAGACGGCTGCTGCGAACACCCTACGCAGGCGTTGCTCGATGTCTACACCATTCGCCAAATGAAGGGCTCGCTCGAAGGTCTTAAGATCGCCATCGTCGGCGACATCGCCCACTCGCGCGTGGCCCGCAGCGACATGTGGGCCATGACCAAGCTCGGCGCCGAAGTGACCTTTGTTGGCCCCCCGACGCTGATGCCGGCCCAGGTCGAGCGTCTGCCCGTCAAGGTCAGTTACTCGCTCGACGAGGTCATCGACAAGGTGGACGTCGTCAACATGCTGCGCATCCAGTTCGAGCGACTGGGCGGCAACCCTTTTCCGTCCATTCGCGAATACTCCCGCTACTTCGGTCTGACCGTCGAGCGTATGAATCGCGCTAAGCCCGACATCGTGGTGATGCATCCCGGCCCGATCAATCGCGGCCTGGAGATGGAAAGCGAAGTCGCCGACGGCCGCAACAGCGTCATCCTCCAGCAAGTCACCAACGGCCTCGCCGTCCGCATGGCCGTCCTGTTCCTGGTCAACCAAGCCGCCGCGGAAACACCTACCTAGGAGCCTGTCGGAGAATTTCCACGCCGGGTATTTCTAGAATCGACCGGAT
>CAYNQP010000546.1:0-3321 GCA_964399325.1 uncultured Pirellulales bacterium | reverse complement strand
CAGATCGCTCTCAACTCCCCGAGTAGGACTCGAACCTACGACCTAGCGGTTAACAGCCGCTCGCTCTACCAATTGAGCTATCGGGGAATGCGACAAAAAAATAAGGCCATCAATATCACATCCGAGGCCTGACGGAAATTATCAACGAAAAGCCTTCAGTTTTCAACAACTTTGTCAAGATTTCTCGCACATTGCCGATAGGAAAGCCACGGCCGCACTGGACAACGACCCTGCCGTGGGGTAACTTACCCGCCCTGCACATGGTGGTTCGGCTCGGCCTGCGTCAACGCTGGCAGCCGAAGGAAACGCCGTTGCGTGCGAGTGCGGGGGTAGTGGGCAGAATTGGCGGAACACGTGAGCGCAACGGCGCATCTAATTCTTTTGTGGGAATATTCGTCGATATCATTGCTTCGCTAGGTTAGCACAGGCATGGCCAAAGACATACTCAGTTTGGGGGAGTTTACGATAATACGACGGATCGGCAACGGGGCCCGCAGCACCATCTATCTGGCTACCGACGAACAAGACGGATCTCTGGTCGCCCTCAAGCGTGTCATCGTGGAGAAGCCGGAAGACTACCGCGTCCTCGAACAGACCGAACTGGAGTACAAGGTCGCTCAGGAAATCGACCACCCGTACGTCCGAAAATGCTATAGACTCCGCAAAATCCGCAGCATGTTCAAGGTCCGAGAGTTGCTGTTATCGATGGAGCACTTCGAGGGCAAGACACTTGAAGACAGTCCAACCTTGAGCCTGGGTGACGTATTACTGGTCTTTCGGATGGTCGCCACGGGCCTCAGTGCGATGCACCAGCGCGGGTATATCCATTGTGACATCAAGCCCAACAATATTCTTATCAGCAAGAGCGGCACCATCAAAATCATCGACTTGGGCCAGAGTTGTCGCATTGGGACCATCAAGTCACGGATTCAAGGCACGCCGGACTACATCGCCCCGGAGCAGGTCAAACGCAAAACGCTCACGCCCAAAACCGACATTTTCAATCTCGGCGCCACCATGTACTGGGCTCTGACCGGCAAGAACGTCCCCACTCTCATCCCGAAGAAGAATGGCGTTGGCCGTCTGGAACCTCCGAAGTGTCCCGCGCCCCACGAAATGAAGAACCAGTTGCCCCTGGGTATCTCCATGTTGGTTATGGACTGTGTGAAAAACGACCCCGCCGAGCGTCCACCGAGCATGGCGGACGTCATTGCGGGCCTGGACGCGATGATACACAGCATCTTTGGCGGCAAAATAAAAGCGAATCGCAATGCCTCACACGATCATCGAGTTGCTCAGTAAGGGGATCACCGCCAACCAAGCAGACAGGTTCCGACGCGGAAACCTCGTCTGTCTGCCCGGCCAAGGTTCCCTGGTCGTCGGAGGTGACATTCACGGCCATCGCCGAAACTTCGAACGTCTCGCAGCCTATGCCGACCTGGCGAACCACCCCGATAGGCACATCGTGCTTCAGGAGATCATCCACGGGGGACCGGAGGATGACACCGGCGGATGCCTCTCGTATCAGTTACTGTTCGAAGCCGTCCGGTTCAAGCTGAGCTTCCCCGACCAGGTCCACTTCGTCATGGGCAATCATGACACCGCCTTCATCAGCAACACGGAGGTCATGAAGAACGGCAAGGAGATGAACCGAGCCATGAGTTCTGCCTTGCAGCGGGAGTTCCAGCAGGCCAGCGGTGACGTCAAGCTGGCGATTAGGCAGTTCCTCTTCTCTCAGCCCTTGGCCGTCAGGTGCAGCAACAGGATCTGGATCTCCCACTCACTGCCCAACGACCGCTTCGTCGACCGGTTTGACCCCGGCATTTTCGACCGAGAGCTCCAGATCGCCGACTGCACGAAGCCCGGCTCCGCTTATCTGCTGACCTGGGGACGACGCCATAGCCAGGCGACTCTGGGCAAACTGGCCGGGCAGCTTGACGTGGACCTCTTCGTGCTGGGCCATCAGCCCCAGCAACAGGGCTGGAACCAGGCTGGCAGCAATCTCATCATCCTCGCTTCCGACCACAATCATGGCTGTCTGCTCGACATCGATCTGGCAAGATCTTGGTCCGTTGCGGAACTGGTCGCCAAGGTCGTGCCGTTGGCCTCCGTTTCCTGACACTTTACCCCGCGGTCTTCCGCATGAGGCCGTTCATAGAAAAGACTGGCGTTTGCGAAGGACTTGGCCTATCGTAGTTGCGACATGTCCCGTGCAAACGAGCCCAGGGGCGGAGCGAAAGACCATTCGCCTTGTTGGACGCAGTCATTTCCTTATGGATTGGTATGACGGTATAGCCTGGACCGCGATTGTTGTGCAATTGGTCTTCGTGTATTACGCCGTGCGCAACTATCGCTATGCGTTGGCCAAGTACAGCAGGAAGACGGGGCCGGCGTCCGGGCCTCGTGCTGCGCTCATTATCCCCTGCAAAGGGCTGGAGGCGCGCTTTCACAGCAACATCCAGTCATTCCTCCGGCAGGACTACGACAATTATCGTGTGTTCTTCGTCCTCGGGGAGCAATCCGATCCTGCATACGAGGAACTGCTCAAGATCAAAGACGAACTGGCTCAAAGCCCCCAGTCTCCCGATACGCAAATTCTCTTCGCGGGTCCATCCACGTCGTGCAGTCAGAAGATTCACAACCTTCTCTATGTCATTGACCGCCTCCCGGGCGATACCGAAATCCTTGCCTTTGCGGACTCTGATGTTTGTGTGCGTAGTGACTGGCTGCGCCTTCTGGTCTGGTCACTGCGACGCTCCAAGTGCGGCGTGGCCACCGGCTATCGATGGTTTGTGCCCACCCGGAACAACCTCGCCACGCTGGCCCTGTCAGCCGTCAATGCGAGCGTCGCCCAGTTATTGGGAAACAGCCGCTTCAATCATGCCTGGGGCGGATCGATGGCGGTTCGTATGGAGGACTTCCAGCGATTGCACCTCCCGGACATCTGGAGGACGACTCTCAGCGACGACCTTTCCGTCAGTCAGGCCGTGAAGAAAGCCGGCATGAGTGTGACCTTCGTGCCCGGGTGCCTGGCCGCCTCTTATGAATCCACCACGTGGCCGCAATTGTACGAGTTCTGCCGCCGCCAATTTCTTATCACGCGGGTGTACGCCCCCCTCACCTGGTGGCTGGGGCTCTTCAGTAGCCTCGGTTCTGTGGTAGGCTTATGGGGCACCGCCGCTCTGGCTTTCTACGCCTCGGCGATCGAAGCCGAACACATCGTCCTGTACGTGGCGGTTCCGGTCATCTTCTTTGTGGGCCATGCCATCAGGGTCGTATTGCGTCAATCGATGATCGTGCAGTTGCTGAAGGAACACGCCC
>CAYNQP010000545.1:0-3331 GCA_964399325.1 uncultured Pirellulales bacterium | reverse complement strand
GCCTTGAAGCTCTTTCTCCGCCGCCTCCAAATCACGCGCCAGTCGGTGGGTGGCGGCCTTCTCCAGGCACACGCTCAACGGCTCGGCGCCGAAATCCAGCGTCCGTTGCAGGCAGCCCATGGCGTCTTCGTATTTCTTTCGTTTGCGATGCGCCGAGGCCAGATAGATGAACTTCTCTTTGCCGTCTTGAGCCTTTTGGAGCTTCTCCACGGCTTCCTTGTATCGCCCCAGTATGAACAGGCCGATTCCCACCGCAAGGGCGGCGCTTTCCGAGGTTGTGCCGGCCTTCGCCTCCACCTGTTCGGCGAACTTCAGCCGAGTTGCCTCACCTGAATTGACGAAACGAGACAATGCCTGCAGTTGCGGCATTGAGGGCAGCTTCTCTCCAAACAAACCCATGTCCATCTCGGCAGTCTGCTCCATGGATATAGTCTCCCAAACGGTCTATTCTTGCCTATCTTATGTGAATGCGTACTTCTTGACGAAGTGGTATTATAGGTATCCCGGACAATTCTGCAACAGGTTTTTGCGTGGCCTGCCCCCGGGGCCGGACGGCGGCCCGCTGTGCGGCTTTTCCGCAGAGAGCGACAACCCCACAGGCGGCATGCGAAAACAGGGCCTGCGCCACGTGGACACAGGCCCCGATAAGCGGTGTGGCCGCAGCGTAGGACACCCGAAGGCATCAACCTGCGCGCGATGTCATGATTCACCAGCCGCGTAAAGACGACGCATTACGCGTCCGTCCTCAGGCGGATTAGAACGGCTTGTACAGCGGCGCCGTTCTACCGGCCAGCCCCGCTACTTCGCCCGCCGATAGCACACGCGTGTAGAAACGCACCTCGTCGATCTGACCGGTCAGCGCCCGTGCAAGAGTGCCGGATGCATCCTGCCAGATCCCCAAGTGACCCTCGCCCAGGTTGAAGCTGGCGGGCACCGCCGTCGGAATCCGCGTGCTCTCCTGGATGCCGTTGACGTAGAGAACCGTTTCGGAAGCGGAGAGCGTGATGGCAACGTGGTACCACTGGCCGGCTTCTACGAGCGTGGCGCCCTGCAAATCGCCGCCGGACAAACCATTGACTCCCGTGGTGAAATAGCCGCCGTTGCTGATGTGCATGTGGATGTCACCCGTTTCCCAGCCGTTGTCGTGGAAGATACTGAAGTAGTCAGTCGCCCAGGCAATATCGCTCTTGACCCACGCGGAGACGGTCACCTCGGTGCCGGTGCCAATCGCCGGCACGTGGATGCCGTCCTCGATACCGTCCAGGCCGGCCACCGGGCCCCGAACGGCATCCGTGACGATCGCCGTGTCGCCCACGGCCTGGGCATGGTTGCCGTTGCCGCTGCTGTCCTGGAAGCCGCTGTCGAGCGCGTAGTGCGCGGCCAGACCGGCCGGGTCGGGCTCCACCGGTGCGATCATCTCGATGTCCTTCGGATACGCGCGGATGTCATCGACGTAGATCAAACCCGAAGCGCCGGCGCCCTCGACCCCAATCACCAGGGACGTGACGCCGCTCAGGTTCACACTCAAGGAGGACAAGTCAATCGTCCAGGCCAGCCACGCCGAAACCGTCAGATCATTCGCGGCGCCGTCGTAGTCCATCCTCTTGCCGTTAACCTTGAGGTATAACCGCCCGGGATCGTTGCTCACATTGCCTCTGAACTGCAGGGAAATCGTCTTGATGCCATTGGTGGTCCAGTTCATTGGAGCATCGAACCTGCGCTCAGCCTCAGCAAGGGTCGCGCCGAGCGTGTTGTCATAGTAGAACGGCATGGACTGGCCGCCACTGCGGACGATGGTCTCTTCCGCGTACGGCGGGTCGTTATGACCTACCTGCGAGCCGTTCGCCGTGATCCCGTAGCCATCGACCCACGTCTCGTAGATCAGGCTGCCTTCTTCGTCGGTGTAGCTCTCGAAATCCTCGACGACAACATACTCCGGGGTGGTGAAGCTCCACACATCGCTTTCCCAGACGCTGGGGGTCCGGGCGTCGTTGACCTCGTTGATCTTCCAGTAGTACGTTGTTCCGAGATCGAGCGAGCCGGGATCATAGGCACTCGTGGCGACGGCGTCAATCAGGGCGGTCCCATTGATGACAGCCTGCTCATTGGGGCCGAAACTGACCTCGTGCGAGGCGGCTTCGCGGCCTGCACGCCACTGGAGAGTGACGTCTACTCCCACGCCGGCGCCGGAAGCCGGCTGGGGCTCTCGTGCACGGATGGGGATGTAGGAGAACCGGACCTCACTGAGGCCGTAACTGGTTCGCCCGCCCCAGTTGTTGTGGATGTTGATCCTGACGGACTTGGCCGCGACACCACCGAGGTCAATCGTTGTCCCGGCGTAGGTAGGGGTACCGGAGGCCCGGGGCAACTGGAAATCGCCCAGGGACATCCAATCGTTGGCGTCTGTGGCGTACTCGACCGTCACGTCCTTCAGCCCGAAGCCGAGGACCGATTCGTACAGAACGTTGTAGTTCCAGACGCGTACCTCATGCAGCTTGTAGACCGTGTCGAAGTCGTACTGAATCCAAACGGGCCCACCCGCGGTGGCGTCACCTTGCCACATATCGGGATCCGTGATCGCATGCCGCCCGTCGTCGTCGAGACCGGAGCCGTCGACGGTCTTCTCCGGCCCACCGGCGTTTGTCGGCGTGGGGATCGAGGCCGTGGCGGTGACGTTCGCGATGGGATACGCGAACGGCTCAGTCGTGAAGCTCCAGACGTTGCCTCTGAAGACGGTAGTGCTCGTCGGCGGGGCGTTGACTTCGTCGACACGCCAGTAATAGGTCTGGCCGAATGCCCAGAGGCCGTCCGGATCAAGGGTGCTCCCCGTTTGGCCCTGACTGACCAGGACGCCCAGTCCGTCAGTTGTGCCGGCATCATTGACATTTATGAAATTCATTCCGAAGTACACGTTGTGCGTGGCGGCGTACTCGCCCGGTGTCCAGCTCAGCACCACCTCGCGAGGGATGTCGGTTGCTTCATCGGCAGGAATGGGCGCCCCGGCCGCGCCTGAGCTTGGCCCACGACCGGCCATCACAGCTAGAACGTCTGCTTGACTTAAAGCGGAGTTGTACACACGCAGGTCGTCGATCATCCCGTTGAAATAGTATCCGGGCGAGGGGGTACCGGCACCGATGTAGAAATCGTGTGTCGAGGCGGCCAGTCCCATTGTCGTGATCAGCAGTCTATCGACGGCGCCGTCGAGGTAAAGGGTCATTGTGTCGCCCGCATCATCTAAGACAACTGCAAGGTGATACCAGGTGTCTGTCGTCATGGCGGTCCCGAGCGGTGCGGTGGTGTCTTCCCGGGTATGCAAGCGTTGGTCGCTGTC
>CAYNQP010000544.1:0-3344 GCA_964399325.1 uncultured Pirellulales bacterium | reverse complement strand
TGGAGCAACGAAAAATGTCAATACTTGCTACAGGTTTCCCGACAGGCTCCTAGCGCCCAAATGGCGGTATTACGCACAAGTGCTTCCTCATGGGATGACATCTTGCAGAGCGATGGGACAGCCCCGGGCTCTCTCAGCAATCCCAAATAGAGAGCGGCACGAGCCCTATTCTCCGCGCTTCGATCTTCGAGTGCATCCAATAGGAAGTTGGGAGAGGTCTTACCCTGCGATAATATGTGCTCGGAAATCGGAGCCCACTTGTCCAATTGGGGATCGGCATAAAGCATCACCATGAGGCCGCTATCATAGAAATGTTGAAAGTTGGCTTCCAGGGCGTTCGCGCAATCAAGTACCCTGAAATCCTCCGTAGTTCCTGCGGCCCGTAGCAGAGAGTCAGCTACGTCGGAGCCACCTATATCAGTAAGAGTACCCACGCACACTCTTCGCAGAGCCACGCTTTCGTTGGGATCGGATATAACCGTCAGAAGCGGTTCTTTCACCTCGGCACCCGCAATACGCAGAGCAGCGGCAACATGGCCGCGCAGCAGTACATCCTCGTCTTTGGCTCCTAAGATGGCGAGGAATGGCTCAACCGCCTCTTCGATTCGCATCTGGCCCAGTCCGTCAGCCGCGCACGCGCGAACCGTAACCTCCTCACTACGATCCTTGAGTATCTCGATCAGGGAGTCCGCCGCTCGTCTGTCACCCAATCGGCCAAGGGCCGTGATCACATCGGCCCGCTCAGGCGGTGACGAGGCCTCGTTCAGCCGTGACAATAGCGGGGCCACCGATGGTGGGCCAATACACACGAGAGCATCGACAGCCAACGGCCGAGTTCCAGGATCGGAGTTTGCCAAAATATCGAGCAAAGGAGCAATGGCCTCAGGTCTTCCCAGATTTCCCAGGGCGATGGCGGCGGTGGTATGTACGGATCCCACATCGCTTTGCAGAGCTTTCATCAAGGGCTCTACTGCCTCAGGGCTGCCTATGTACCCCAGGCCCAACGCGGCCCCAAATCGCAGTCCGATGTCTTCTCCTGGGTCATGAAGTATTTCCGCCAGCGGTTTGACCGCAGTTGCGTCCTTCAACAGACCCAGCCCCTTTATGGCAGCGCGTCTCTCCAGTCTATCGCTGCTTGCCAAATATTCATGAAGGAGACTCCTTGCAGGTGGGCCTATTTCGGACAAGGCCTCAACCAAGGCATCCCTGTCTTCTCCAAAATGCTCTGAAAGAGAGAGGCAGGATACCAGCGTGTGTATAGCTTTCCTGTCTCCGCGTCGTGCAAGAACCTCGATCACGGTCTTGCGGACCTCACGGTCTGGGTCGTCCAGGAGGACCTTGACCAACGCCCTATACGCGTTCGGGTCATCAATGCACCCCAGGAATTCTGCCGCTTGGATACGACGCTCGGCATCATCATTTGCTAGAACGGCAGTGAGGAAGGGGATATTGTTGCACCTCTTCGTTATGTCTTCAGCTACTGAGCTGCCGGCTGTGGCCGGATCAACTCTGGAAGTCAGATAGATGCTATAGAACGCAATTGGCAGAACGACAGCAAACCCGACGAGGTATAGCGTGACACGTCTCATGACAAGTGAGGCCTCCTTATGCACGTGTTAGGCACTGACGGTTCCCGTAGATAGAACGAGAGACTGTTCTCCAGCTTGGGCAACCAGAACGCTGCAATGTTCACAATGGCATCATAGTCGCGCACGCACGAGAAATCCATCTGAAAGAGTATGTATTTCCTCGCTCTTCCGGTTGCGTCTCAGGCTTTCTCTCGGCGTTCGCGCAAGAGCCATCCATTCTGGAGGCTGACAGTGCTCCCTCTGGGGCTTGACGAGCCTAAAAGACACGGCTATAAGAGCAAGCAGAAGAGTGGCCCTATTTCACGTAGCTGCAAAGACTTGGTGAGCCGATGCCTGCGAACCTAACGCCAGACTATTTCGAAGCTGAGCAGTGGTATCGCAGCGCGGCGACCCACGAGGAGAAGATCCTCGCGTTGGAGCAGATGCTGGCGGTGATGCCGAAGCACAAGGGGACCGAACACCTCCAGGCGGACCTGAAGCGTAAGCTCAGCCAGCTCAGAGACGCGGCCACACAGCCGAAGAAGACCGGCAAGCACGTGGATGTCTTTCACGTGCCGCGCTCGGGGGCCGGACAGGTGGTGCTGCTCGGGACGCCGAACTCGGGCAAGAGCGCCCTCCTCGCGACCCTGACCAACGCCAAGGTCAACGTGGCGGATTTCCCGTTCGCCACGCACGCCCCCGTGCCGGGAATGGTCAAGTACGAGGATGTCCAGATCCAGCTCGTGGACATGCCACCGATCACCATCGATTACATGGCCCCGGGGCAGGTGGGGACGTACCGCAACTGCGACATGATCGCCATCGTCATCGACCTATCGCAGGACGTGGAGGAGCAGCTCCTGATCCTGCTGGACTTCCTCGAATCGCGCTCTCTGCTGCTGGACGAGACAACCCCCGCCTTGGACGCTCAGGGCAATGTCCTGGGCCGCAAGGCCTTCTGCCTATGCACCAAGGCCGACATCGCGACGGACGGCGCATTCGAGCTGGCGCAGAAATCTTGCGACAAGCCCCTGCCGTTTGTGAAGGTCTCCACCGAGACGGGTGAAGGGATGGACACCTTCGGACGCTTCCTTTTCGACGCGTTGGGGATTCTCCGGGTCTATGCCAAGCCGCCCGGCAAGCCGGCGGATATGAACGACCCCTTCACCCTGCCGGTCGGCGCCACGGTTCACGATATGGCCGGAACGATCCATCGCGAGCTGGCCGAGAAGCTCAAAAGCGCCAAGTGCTGGGGCACCGGCGTCTACGATGGCCAAAACGTCCACCTGACCCACACCCTCCACGACAAGGATATCGTCGAACTGCATTTCGCATGAGGCCTAATGCCTTGGCAGGCATGGATTTATGCCAATCCACCGGACGGAATGCGAGAGAGATTCTCAATTGGCGCTGAGTATTTGCTGCTGACGGGCGTCCTGTAAAGAAGAGAACGCAAGCTGCTGTAGATGGTTCTGACTTGGGAGATCGGAAAGATGGCGCTGCACGAAGGACTGTATTTATATGAAGAGATCATGCTCCTGGCCTTGCGTGACAAGGAAGGCACAGTAGCTTCCGGGGCAATGTACAACTACGCGGTCGGTGGGGCCATCCTGGCAGAACTGCTGCTGAGCGGGCACATCGGGATCGACGCACCAAGGCCAAGGAAGAAACTGGTTGTGCCTGTCAATCCGGAGCCGATGGGTGACGACCTGCTCGACGAGTGCTTGGGACGCATCGCCACCGCCAGGAGGCGGAGGGCGCCTGCCGCTTGGGTCG
>CAYNQP010000543.1:0-3368 GCA_964399325.1 uncultured Pirellulales bacterium | reverse complement strand
TCGTCATCTGCTGGCTCCTCGTTGGCATTGGGTTCCATACAACGGCGCCGCTGGCCACCTTTACCACTCTGGCCCGACCCCAGACTATACACGGCACGGCGACTTGCGAGAAGTCCGTATCTGAAGGTTCCGCGCCGAGGGCGGGCTGATCTGCCGAGGTTTGTTGTGGTTAGGGCGAGAATGAGGTGCGGGCGGCGCCCCTGTCTACAGGGCGTTGGTCACGATATTGATGATTTCCTGGACGATATCGGCGTGCTGCCGCTCGTCCTTGGCCAGATTCGAGAACACGTTTCGGACCTTCTGCTGTTCGACGCTGGGGTCGGTCGCGATCCGTGTGTAGAGGTCACTGGCGGACAGTTCCAGAGACTTCATCGTCTCGAACTCGCGGATGATCCTGTCTTTGGCTGGGCTATTTGTCTCGGCCATGTTCTCTCACCAGCGCGTCGATGGTCCTCTTGTGCCCTTCGATGCCCTTCGTCAGCACGGTCAGCCGCTTGCGGATCTCCGCGAAGACCTTGTCGTCGAGCTGTTCGGGCCAGTTCCGGCGGCTGAGGTAATCCCGATAGACGCCGCTGCTGATGTCCTCTTCCATGCTAACCGCCGCCGCCAGCACGCCGCCAATCGTGTCCTGCCTGACGGTATCCGGGTCCCGCGCGACGTTTCCAGTTCCACTCGTATTCATGCCGACAAGGATAATCGGGGCCGTCTTCCAAGTCAACGGTTTTGCCGGGATTTTGCGAATCGAACGAGATTGCGTCTCCGGAGGTGATAGGAGGGAATTGCCAAATGTCGCCGGATGCCCTATCCTGTTGTAGAGCCCAAGCTGGGCTGTGTCTTTTCGAGTAACGCGTGAACTTGCCGCACTGAGAATGAAGGAGGTCACAAATGACGCGAGACCTGAAGACGATGGCCATTGCCGCATCTGCCCTGGTGGTTCTGTTTGCTCCGTCCCTGTCGGCGCAGGCAAGCTGGCAGGTGGAATCGCCGAGCGACCAGGTCAGAATTGGACTCCGATTGATGGCTCCCGGCAAGACGGCGGACTATCCCGTGGGTGAGAAGCGGCTCTATTACCAGGTCACCTGCCGCGGCGAGACGGTCGTGGCGCTTGCGCCTCTCGGTATCACACGCAGCGATCAGGATTTCATGGATGGTCTTAAGTACGTCAAGGCGACCGGCACGGACACCATCGACGAGACATATACCATCCCTCACGGCAAGCGCAGGCTCTACAAGACGCGGGGCAAGGAGAAAACCGTGATGTTCGAGAACGCCAGGGGCGCCAAGGTTGAGATCATCCTCCGCGCGTACGATGACGGGGTGGCCTTTCGATATCGCTTCCCCGAAGAAAGCAGTCAAACGTACACCGTCACGGGTGAGGCCACGGGATTCCAGTTGCCGACCGGTGGGCAGATATGGGCCCACCCCTACGACGAAGCCGGAGAATATACGCCCGCCTATGAGACATACTACTTCAACGGCGCCAAAGTCGGCACCGCATCACCGAACCGGGCGGGCTGGGCGTATCCCATGTTGTTCTGCAATGCCGGCCGAACCCGATGGGGTCTATTGACCGAAGCGGCTGTGGATGGTTCCTATTGCGGTGTACACCTCCGTCAGGATGCGCCGCACGGCGTCTATCGCATCCGGTTTCCCGACCCGAACGAAGGCAACGCTACCGGTGCGGTCGCCCCTTCCTGGACACTGCCCTGGGCGACGCCCTGGCGGGTCATCATGGCCGGTGAAACGCCGGGCACCCTGGTTGAATCGACGTTGGTGACCGATTTGAATCCGCCGTCTATTGTCGAGGACATGAGCTGGATCAAGCCCGGCAGGGCCTCGTGGAGCTGGCTGTCCGACCATGACAGTCCCCAGGATTGCAGCAAGCTCAAGACGTTCGTGGACCTTTGCGCGGAAATGGGCTGGGAATACTCGCTGGTCGATGCGAACTGGAACATCATGAAGAACGGGACGATCCACGACCTGATCGCTTACGCCGACGGCAAGGGGGTCGGGCTATTGCTGTGGTA
Source organism: uncultured Pirellulales bacterium (assembly GCA_964399325.1). Classification (GTDB taxonomy): domain Bacteria; phylum Planctomycetota; class Phycisphaerae; order Sedimentisphaerales; family Anaerobacaceae; genus JAFGLV01. The sequence continues at coordinate 1,341 of CAYNQP010000543.1, read as the reverse complement.
CAACTCGGGCGGCCCGCACAACTATGTCTCGGAGCAGCCGCGGGGCGCGATGTATCATCGGCAGGTCAGGCGTAAGGAATTCCAGCGGCTCAAAAACTGGGGCATCAAGGGCGTCAAAGTTGACTTCTTCCAGAGCGACAAGCAGAACGTCATCCAGCTCTATCACGATATCTTGAAAGACGCGGCCGATTTCCAGATCATGGTCAACTTCCACGGCTGCACCCTGCCGCGCGGCTGGTCGCGAACCTATCCGCACCTGATGAGCATGGAGGCTGTCAAGGGCGCTGAGTGCTACAGTTTTGACAGGGCCTTTCCCGCCAAGGCTCCCGAGCACAATGCCATTTTGCCTTTCACCCGCAACGCCGTGGGGCCGATGGACTATACGCCCGTGATGTTCGCGGACAACGTTTTCCCGCATATCACCACCTATGGCCACGAATTGGCTCTGTCGGTCGTCTTCGAATCGGGCTGGCTGCACTTCGCCGATGGCGTTCAGGCTTACCTCGACCTGCCCGCGGCGCCCAAGGCGTTCCTGCGCAACGTTCCTGTGGCGTGGGACGAGACGCGTTTCCTCGCCGGCGAGCCAGGCAAGTCCGTAGTTGTCGCCCGGCGCGACGGCGACAAGTGGTATGTCGGTGGCATCAACGGTCTTGATTCAACCCAGAAAGCGCTGGTGCCGTTGCCTTTCCTTGGCTCGGGTCAGTATGATGTGATGCTCATAGGCGACGGCAATGAGCGTCGTACGTTCGAGAGCCGCAACCTCAGGGTCGCCGCCGGCGCCTCCCTCGGGGTCGATCTGGCTGCTTACGGCGGTTTCGTCGCGGTCCTGACGCCGGTCAATTAGAGGGCAACGCGGACCCCGGGCATTGTCGAGAGATCGGGTGTTCGCAAATGGGATAGAATAAAACGCAAAATATTCTTTGATTTCACCCCGGGGAAAGGGTAATTAGGCGACTGACAAGGCTGCGAGGGGCGTTCGTGTCCCGTACAGGTCGGGCCCGTTTGTGTCTGTTCGAATGGTTTTGAGAGACTGTCACGCGGGTTCCGTCGTGCTGAAGCGGCTTTTCATGGATGTGGGCGGCTGGTGATTTGAGGCCGCCGAGTCTTCATCTTTTCTACAATAGCATATGAGAAAGGTGGGCAAGAAGATGATCAGGAGCAGATCACAATTGATCGGTGGAGCAGTGCTGATGGTCGCGTTGGCGACAATGCTGTGTTCGTGCCAGACGACGACATCGGGGCCGGGGACGACGGCAAGCCAGAAGAGGGATATCGATGTCAAGCCGTTCGGGACGACGTCTGACGGCCAGCAGGTTCGTCTTTACACGCTCCGGAATGCCA
>CAYNQP010000542.1:0-3372 GCA_964399325.1 uncultured Pirellulales bacterium | reverse complement strand
ACGATTTCGCCGATCAGGTTCATCTTGCTGACGCGCACGACATCGTACATGCGGGCGCCGCTCATCCCTTCGGCCACGACAACCGGACCTGCAACCTTGACTACGCGACCTACTCTTTTCTCTGTCATGGGCAATAACCTTCATTCGTCGTGCGTATTGCGTCACGCGTTTCCAATAATGTTGATGCCGGTGGCCAGCTTGAGAACCTTACCCAACGCCTCGGTGGCAAAGCCTTCCGATTCCGTGGTGAACGGGACCACTACGATGCACGGAGTGGGCTTGCCTTCTGTGGCGGCGAACGCTTCATCGGCGCTCTGGGCAATGTTCTCGGCGACCACCACGAGGGCGTACTCCGCGGCCACGATCTTTTCGGCCGCCTCAACAACCTGCTCGTGCTGCTGCTCCACCGCGAACGTGTCCACGCCCAGCGTCGAGAACGGCATCACAAAATCAGCGTCACCTAATACTGCGACTTTGCCTTCCATTCGTTAGCACCTCGTGAAGCGTGAAACGTGAAGCAGACTTCACGTCACGCGACCCGATCCAGAATTAACTTCGTATCCAAGAGATTCTTCTTGGCGGTCAGGATCAGCCGGACCGTGCGAATCTCGTGTTCTTTCATCAACAAGTACGCAATGATCGGTTGCGGACCGGCGGTGATTTGACCGGTCGATCTGAAGAACCCGGCCAGATACTCATCGCATTGCTGTTCGATCTTCAGGAACGATTGATTCGACGTAAGATAGCCGACTCCAACATCGAGTATCCGATGGTACGGCGTCGCGAAAAACAACGGCCCCAGAGACTCGTTGCCCAGTTCCAGCGCCTGTCGGAACCGGTCCAGCTCCACGAAACCGCCGTCCAGCAGTCCATGCCGGTGCTGAGCGTCGGCGAATCGCAGCCGCAGCATCGTGCGGATGTTGGTCAGGTCGATCTGTATTCTGAATAGACTCAGCAAAAAGACGCTCTCGATCCGCCGGGCCTCGGCGAGCTTGTGCTCGGCCTCCAACTGGTCGATCGCGTAATCGATCTGGCGAATGTCTTTGTTCTGATAGTAAGCCAGAACCGCCTGCTCGGTGGCCTGCCGCAGGTAGGCCGGGAATAGATCGTAGTTCTCTTCCTCCAGCACATGCTCGATCAACTCGGGCAGCACGTTGCCTTCGGGGCTGTAATCGGCGCCGACCGGCCTGTCGGTCAGGGCACGTCGCAGCGCCAGCCGGAGATTCGCGAAGTCGTCGCGGCTCTTGAACAGGACCACGACCGCCTCGTCGAGCATCCAGTCCTCGAAGAGTCCTCGCACCGCCGCACGCCTCTCAAGCAGGACATTCCGAACGTCCTCGAAACGGACGCTACCCTGGGGCAGCGCGTACTCACCGGCCGCCAAGGAAGCCACCGCCGAGCCGAAGTCCGGTGCATTGGCCATGTCCATCAGCACCGTACGCATGAGCAACTGCGTCTCGAGGGCCCGGACCTGGGCGCTCTGGGACATGTAAGCCCAATCATCCCCACCGATTTGCGGATAGGTCAGGAACTCATATACCGTTTGTTCAAGTCGTGCTTTGGGCATCGCTCTGGCTACTACAGATTCACATTAGGTTCTCATGAAAACAGACCTTGGGCCAATTCGATCTCCAGGTTGCTTCTGGCCTGCTGCAACAACACGTCGATCGAAACGTTGGTCTTGATCTTACCGCGTCGCAGAATGAAGCCCCCGGACAGGTTGTTTCTCTCATCCGAGAGTCTCAGATTGCGTTTGCGGTCGGCTTCCAGCTTGCCGTTGACGGCATCGACAAGGGTCTGATCGATACGCGTCTCGTTTTGGCCGACGACAACCTCTTCGTCACCGGTTTCGACCGCTTCCCGCATCAGTCGAGCCATGAGATCGCGGTACTCGCTGTCGGGCAGCTCGCCCAGCCTCTGGCGGGCCCGCTTGAAGACCTCGTCCAGGATACGGGTCTTCTCGGCGAGGTATTCCATGGCCGCTTCCATCCGGGCCGCCGCGAGGATATGCGCCTTTTCATCTTCGGCGGCTTTCTCGGCCAGCGCGGCGGACTGTTTCTTGAACGCCGCCAATTGCTCGTCGAGCTTCGCTTGCTCGCCCGCAGCCTTCTCGCGGGCCTGCTGGGCGATCTTGTCGGCCTCGGCTTTGGCGTCGGACAATATCTTTTCTATGACCTGTTCAGCTTCCATCTGCACCGTCCAGTCATCAAGGGTTCGCGTTTCTCGCCGTGCGGCGTTTTACATCCCTGCGGACGCTGCCGCCACTGCTGCCGGCCACTTGATACCGAACCAGAGGATGAAGAGTGTCACCAGCAGGCCGAGAATCGCGTAAATCTCAACCATAACGGCGTAGACGACGCCGGCCTTGAAGGCCATCTCGGGTCGCTTGGCGGCCATGAGGATACCGCCGGCACAGACCTTGCCCTGCTGCATGGCGCTGAACAAGCCCGCGATGCCAACCGGCAGGCAGGCGGCCAGAATCTGCAAGCCCAGCTTGACGCCAATCTCTTCGGACAGCCCTCCGCCGAAGAAATTCATCTGCAACATAACGATGAAGGCCCCGAGGAAACCGTAAAACCCCTGGGTACCCGGCAGCACGACCATGACGAACATCTGGCCGTACCTCTCTGGCTTCTCGCTCAGCACGCCCGTGGCGGCCCTGCCGGCAATGCTGATCCCGAAAGCCGAGCCGATACCAGCCAGAAATGCCGCCAATCCCGCACCCAACAAAGCCAAAGCCATTCCGTAATCCATTGTGAACCTGCCTTTCTTATCCCAATCAACTACTGACCTGTCCTCATGTAAATGTGTTTGTACTCCTTCGTCAGCGGCTCGAACTGCTTGCCACCTCCAACGAGGAATTTCGGGAAGAACTCTACGTATTGAAGCCGCAGCGTGTGAACGAACGCGCTGAGCATCGCCAGGAGCAGGTTGAAGACGTGGCCCCCGACCAGTATCACGATCGTCAAGACAAAGCCAATCACGGGGATTTCGCCGGCGATCTGGGCAATCACGTTGATCGCCATCGCCAGACCGGCCCCCACCATTCCCAGCGCCATCAGCCGCAGATAGCTCAGCACGTCACCGAGATAGAACACGGTGCTGAAGACGTTGTAGAACCCCATCCCGAGCCGCGCACCGATGCCGCCCTCGCGGTGACTGAACAGAAAGATCGCGGCCGCCGGTATGATGGCCAGAATCCCGAACACCTTGCCCAAGCTCGCCGGCACCACCCCGGCCTTGCTCAATCCGAGCAGAACAATGGAGTTGAGCATGACAATCCAGGTAAGTTGGTCACAGGCGGCAGCGACGTAGTCTTTGCATCTCAGATTGTGCACGAACCCGATGAACAGCCCGACGACAAGCTGGAAG
>CAYNQP010000541.1:0-3372 GCA_964399325.1 uncultured Pirellulales bacterium | reverse complement strand
CTGATCGGGAACACCCCTTTGCTACAACTGAAAGGGGAGCGGGTCTTCGCCAAAGCCGAGTTTCTCAATCCCGGCGGCAGTATCAAAGACCGCATTGCTCTGGCGATGCTGGAGGCGGCCCGCCGAGACGGCAAGCTGCGTGAGGACTCTATCATCACCGAGCCGACCAGCGGCAATACCGGCATTGGCTTGGCGCTCGTCGGCCGGCTCATGGGCTATTCCGTGCGTATCGTCATGCCCGAGGGGATGAGCGAGGAACGCAAGAAGCTCATTCGGGCCCTGGGCGCCGACCTGGTTCTGGTCCCGGACCAGGAGGGCATCGCCGGGGCGGTGCGTCGCGTCGAACAGATGGCCGCCGCAGACCCGCGTGTCTTCGTGCCGCAGCAGTTCGAGAACCCCGAGAATCCGCGTGTCCACTATGAGCAGACCGGCCGCGAACTCTGGCATCAGATGAGCGGCGAGATCGACTGTTTCGTCGCCGGCGTCGGCAGCGGCGGGACTCTGCAGGGGGTCGGCACGTTTCTCAAAGAGCAGAAGAAGAATGTTAAGATCGTGGCGGTCGAGCCTGAGAACTGCTCGGCCCTACTGGGCCACGAGCCCGGTCTGCACCAGATCCAGGGGATTGGCGACGGTTTCGTTCCGGCCGTGCTCGATGTGTCCTTGGTGGATGATGTCGTGGAGGTCTCCGACGAGGCCGCGATCGAGACCACGAGGCAACTGGGCCGGGATTTCGGGTTGCTCGTGGGTATCAGCTCGGGCGCCAATGTCTGGGCCGCACGCAAGCTGGCCGAACGCATCGGCGGCAATATCGCCACCGTCCTGCCCGACCGGGCCGAACGCTACTTCAGCACGGCACTGCTGTGATCACCCAGACGTGCGGAAAAACTCTTGGGCCGTGGTGTCATGGGTCTAAGCGGCGATTTCGGCCCTTTGCGGGGGATTCACGCCTCGGGCTGTTTCCTTTTCTGTTGACAGACCTCAGTGGCCTCTGTATCAGTCCACTTCTAAATTCCCAGGGTGAAATGACCGATAGGGAACCGCAGTGTTTGCGGCAGAGGGCGAACAGGCCCGCCCCATAAAGAGTAGATAAACAACGTCGCCAGCAAAATTTGGGTTGCGACGCGACCGATAATCTGACGATTTCGCAATTTTCCTTTCGATTAAGTACGAAAAAAACATGGCAAAATCGAGCACGCGCAAGGCATTAGTCATCGTCGAATCGCCCGCAAAGGCGAAGACCATCAACAGATACCTCGGCCCAGACTTCGAGGTCAAGGCCTCGATGGGGCATGTCCGCGACCTACCCTCCAAGGGGCTCAACGTAGACATTGAGAGAGATTTCGAGCCCACGTACGATATCATGCCGGGCAAGAAACGGGTCGTCACCGCCCTGAAGGCCGCGGCCAAGGGCTGCGACACGCTGTATCTGGCAACCGACCTTGACCGAGAGGGAGAAGCCATCGCCTGGCATCTCGGCGAGCTCCTGGGCTTTCCCCAGGATCGCACCTATCGCGTCATCTTCAATGCCATCACCAAGTCGGCCATCAAGCAGGCCTTTGCCGAGCCCGGCCGCATCGACACGGACAAGGTCATGGCCCAGCAGACCCGTCGGATTCTCGATCGACTGGTGGGTTATCAAATCAGCCCGCTGCTCTGGAAGAAAGTGACGCGCGGACTCTCGGCCGGCCGGGTCCAATCCGTCGCGGTCAAGATCATCGTCGAGAAGGAACGCGAGGTTCGGGCCTTCAAGCCCGAGGAGTATTGGCTGATCCCCGCTGTTTTCACCACGGACCTGAACGGCGACTACCACCCGCAGTGGCTCGACTTCATCACGCCGAAGACCGAAGACGGCAAAGGACCGACTCTCGAAACCCAGGCCAATTGGCTCGTTGAGCACAATGCCTTCAAAGCCGAGCTGCACAAGATCGGCGACCAGAAGTTCAGGGCGACCAACGCCGAAGAAGCCGGCAAGGTCTTCGCGGAGCTGCAGCGCGCGGAATTCAAGATCGCCGACATCGAGACGAAGGAATCCGTCTCGCGACCGTCGGCGCCGTTTATCACCTCCACCCTGCAGCAGGCCGCCGTCAATCGTCTCGGCTTCACCGCCAAGCGCACCATGTCCATCGCCCAGCAGCTTTATGAAGGCATCGACCTCGGCTCGATGGGGTCTTTGGGCCTTATTACCTACATGCGAACCGACAGCACCCATCTTTCGGGCGAGGCGGTCGGCGAGGTGAGAAACTACATCCAGATGAGTTTCGGTCCGGACTACCTGCCGGAGAAGGCCAACGTGTACACCGCCAAGAAGACGGCCCAGCAGGCCCACGAGGCGATCCGTCCGACCGACGTGGATCTGACTCCCAATGAGATCAGGCAGTTTCTCAGCGACGAGCAGTACAAGCTCTACGATCTCATCTGGCGTCGTTTCGTCGCCTCTCAGATGCTACCGGCCCGATGGAATGTCACGACGCTCAACATCGCCGCCGAGATCGCGCCGGGTACCGCCACCTATAAGGCGAGCGGTCGAGTCCTGGTCTTCGACGGTTTCACCAAGGTCTGGCCGACGTCCTCGAACGAGCAGCAACTGCCCTCCGTGGAGATCGGTCGCCAGCTTGCCGTGGTAGACATCAAATCGGAACAGCACTTCACCAAGCCTCCGGCGCGCTACACCGAGGCCTCGCTCATCAAGGCGCTCGAGAAGGAGGGCATCGGCCGGCCCAGTACCTACGCCCCGATCATCAGCACGATTCAGGAGCGTCGCTACGTCGAACAGATAGAGAAGAAGTTCCATGCCACCGATCTGGGCGCGGTCGTCACCGACAAGCTCAACGAGTACTTCCCGAGGGTCATGGATATCGCCTTCACCCGGCACATGGAAGAGCAGCTCGATAAGATCGAAGAGCAGCATCTCAACTGGCAGGGCGTGCTCCAAGACTTCTACGAACCGTTCAAGAAGAACCTGGAGACCGCCCAGGAGCAGATGACGCACGCCAAGGCCGAGGCAACGCCCAGCGAATACAATTGCCCCGACTGCAACCGGCCGCTCGTGTACAAGTTCGGCAAGAACGGGCGATTCCTGAGTTGCTCGGGATACCCCGAGTGCAAGTTCGCCAGTCCCTGTGACAGGGACGGCAAAATGATGCAGGAGGAAGTCACCGACCACGCCTGCCCGAACTGCGGCAAGCCGATGGTGCGAAAGAACGGACGCTACGGCGCCTTTCTGGGATGCAGCGGCTATCCGGACTGCAAGACGACGCTGCGCCTCGACAAGACGGGAAATGTGCTGCCTCCGAAGCCGCAGCCGGAAGCCACCGGCGTGAAATGCCACAAGTGCAAACAGGGCGAACTGGTCATCCGCCAGAGCAAACGGGG
>CAYNQP010000540.1:0-3375 GCA_964399325.1 uncultured Pirellulales bacterium | reverse complement strand
GCGGTCTCGTGGGCCTCATCGCGGGCGGCATGGTTTCATTCATCGTTTTCAAGGTCGCGGTCATCCTCTTCACGAGCCTCGGTGGCAGTTCCTTGATGGTCGTCGGTATTCTGGCGATCCTTTATCGCTACATGGTCGAGGGGGAGAAGTTTGAGGCGTTTGTCTTCGCGAATCAGTGGTTTCTTCCGACCCTGCTCCTGGTTCCGATGGGATTAGGTTTCTTTCTCCAGAACCGATTCAGCAAGACCTCCCAGGACTGGACGGTCTGAAGACTCCGACGATCTTCACCGTGGGGCAAGGGCTTCGGTGCCGAGCGAATATTGCGGGGTCTGTCTAGCTTGCTGCGCGGGCTTCATCTCTTTCAGTAATCGGACTAGCTTCTGCCTGAGGGAACTCGTTGATAAGACGCTCGGTGCGCTGCTGTATGATCTGCATGGGAACCTTGTCGGTCAGTGCGGAGGCGCTTGTGTTCGGTCGGACCGTATAACGGTATACCTGGATTTCATCGAAACGAACGAATCTCAGCAGGTCCAGCGTGGCGTCGAAATCCTCGTCCGTTTCGCCCGGAAATCCGACCAATATGTGGGTGCTCAGCGCTAGGGTCGGTACTTTCTTGCGAAGGTAGGTCAAAGACGCCTTCAGCTCGGCATTGGTGTAACATCGCTTCATCAATTCAAGGATTTTGTCACTTCCCGACTGTACAGGCAGCCGGACCACACGGATTCGGTCTGCGTGGGCGGCCAGAACATCACTGAGCGCTGGTGTGTAGCGAATAAGATAACGTACGTTCAGGTCGGTCAGGACGATCTTGTACGCGCCTTGACGGCTGAACAGCCGCTCAAGGAGCTCAATGCAGGTGCTCCCGATATCCAGGCCATACGGGCCAATGTCCTCCGCCAGGATTTCGAACGTCTTGTACTTCTGCGCCAAACCCCGATCGAATTCTGCCAGGATATCCTCCGGCGGCTTGGAGCGCAACGTTCCGGTGGCGTGTCGGATGGCGCAGTAGCTGCATTCATCGAGGCAGCCTCTTGCTACGCGAATGTAGAAGATGGGATCGGCGGGTCTGCCTTCAGACTTTCGGTTGAGTCTTCGCACCGTACGCACGGCGAACCGCTCTGTGCCCACGTGGCTCAGAAGCGAGCAGACGGCGCGCCTGATTCGACGTCGGAACGCGGCGAACCCGCCCATATCCGGATACATCTCGCGGACCGACCAGGAACCCTGGGCCGCGAGAACGTGAGGCTCGATGCAGTTGACCGGAGGGACGTCTCTCAGGGCAATCCTGGCGCCGATTATCTTGTCGAGTTGGTCGATGTTGGCCGGTGCAATTGTCGTCGCGTCGAACTGCTCGTGAATCCGACCCGGGTTGATTCCTGCCAGGCAGCCGACAACGAGCAACTTTGAGTCTCTCCGTCGCTTCCTGTCCAGCAATGACAGGAGTCGGATGCTTTCATCTTCGACGTTGGCACTGAAACCGCAGGTGGCTACCACGATTAAACCCGCGTGCTGCACGCAGTGCGTAAGTCCCCAGCCATTGGCGCGGAAATAAGAACGCAACCATGCGGTGTCCATCTGGCTTCGTGGACAGCCGATGGCGAACGCAACGCATGCTGTTCGGGCACGCTTCATAGCTTCATCTCCCGTCAGAATCGCCCTTTGTCGTCAGAGTCACCCTCAGATATCGCATTATCGGTGTTTTCAGAGGCGGAGTCAACTTTTTTGGGAGGGGCTTCACACGTTCCGGGGTGGCCTTGCAGACATCCGGACTGACCCGAGGCGGCTCTCCGTCACCCTCCAACTCCACAGCAATCTCTCAGCTCGTTGCTTGAGTGGCATACGGTGCCTTCCGCGGGATTCTCGATAGGAAACCAGCGTGACCCGCATAGGGGTCAACTCCGAGAAGTCTCTCGGCTTTGGGAAGCGCGAACGCCACGAACACTCCTGGCCACTCCTAGCTCCATACGTGTCCCATTTAGATGGGCCCTGCCCAAAATGTCAAGTAAATACTGGAGAGAAATATGGCATATTATCGGGCGGAAGCCGGTGCCAAGGGTGGCGTCCGTCTTCTCGGGCATAGTGGACGTCGTGTAGTATCACGCTGCGGCTATGGACTCGAGTCTTTGCCTGACCGCCGGCCTTGGTGACGCGGGTTGAATCGAACGCTGCCGTGTCCTTCGATCCTGGCGCCGCCTCTTTGCCCTTGCCAAACTCACCGGAACATCCTACAATCATACACTTCACAGTCAGGCTCTTCTGGGGCTGACCGAATCGGTCCATTGCAGAGGGGCGCCCATAACGCGAGGGAAATCCCGTGTTCGAATCACTGTCGGAAAAACTCAGTTCGGTCTTCAAATCGCTGTCCGGTCGCGGCCGGATTACCGAGGCGAACATCGGCGACGCCATGCACGATGTCCGCAAGGCGCTGCTGGAGGCCGATGTCAGCTACAATGTCGTCAAGCAGTTCTGCAAGGACGTCCGAGACGCCGCCTTGGGGGCCGAGGTGATCAAGAGCCTCCATCCCGGCCAGGTCATGATCAAGATCGTCAACGACGAACTGACCAGACTTATGGGCCCGGTGGATACGCGGATCTACTTCGTCTCGCCCGGCCCGACGATCATTCTGCTGGCCGGCCTGCAGGGCTGCGGCAAGACCACCACCGCCGCCAAGCTGGGCAAATACCTAGTCTCGAAGGGCAAGCGCCCGCTCATGGTGGCCGACGACTTGCAGCGTCCTGCCGCCATCGAGCAGCTTAAGGTGCTCGGGCAGCAGACGGAGATCGACGTCTACAGCGAGGAAATCAAGGACGCCGTCCGGGTGGCCCGGAACGCTGTCAAGTACGCCAAGCAGAACGGCCACGACGTGGTCGTGATCGATACCGCCGGCCGGCTTCACATCGATGAAGAGATGATGGCGGAGGTGGCCAACATTGCCAAGGCGGTCACGCCGCACCAGATCTACCTGGTCTGCGATGCGATGACCGGCCAGGACGCCGTCAATAGCGCCAAGGAGTTCAACGAACGCCTGGAACTGGACGGCGTGATCCTGACCAAGCTCGATGGTGACGCCCGCGGCGGTGCGGCCCTGAGCGTCAAGGCCGTTACGGGCAAACCCATCAAGTTCATCGGTGTCGGCGAGAAGCTCGACAAACTCGAAGAATTCCACCCCGACCGCATGGCCTCCCGTATCCTGGGGATGGGCGATGTCGTGACCCTGGTGGAGAAGGCCCACGAGCAGTTTGACGCCGAGGAGGCTGTCAAGCTGCAGAAGAAGATGGCCAAGGGCAGCTTCGGCTTCGACGATTTCCTCAAGCAGATGCAGGCCGTCAAGAAGATGGGCGGCATCAAGGACATGCTCAAACTCATGCCGGGCAT
>CAYNQP010000539.1:0-3378 GCA_964399325.1 uncultured Pirellulales bacterium | reverse complement strand
AGCGCCGCCTACCAAGAGCTGGTCTTCCTCCACGCGCTGGCGCAGACGAGAATGCTCTTTGGCGATCCGAACGACATCGTGGCGACAGACAGCCTCTTCAGACTGATTGAGGAATTCACGGTTGCGCTCGCGGAGATCCGCCTGGAGGACTTCCAGGCTTGGCCCGATGCGGACCCCAACGAAATCCGGCAAGCGTCGCGCGATCCCGTGCTCGCTCAACTGGACGGCATGGTCGCCGAACTGGAGCTGATTGCAGATACGCCCACTCCGTTTGCCGTCTGTCTGACGCCGGCGGAAACGGGATTGATGGACGATCTCGAAATCGATTTCGCCGATGTGCTCATGCTCAAGGGTCTGCTGCTGGCGCGCCGAGCAGCGCTCGGAGCGCAACTCCTCGGCGATCCTGAGAGCATCGACGCCACTCTCGCCCGGACTCGGCAGGACTGGGCCGATGCCATCACGTGCTATCTGGATGCGGTGCATTACATCACCTCGGAAGACGCCCCCCCGGGGACAGATCCGCAAGAGGACGAACTGGTTTACATCGACCCGGACTCGCAAGCACATATTGCCAACTCCACTGCGGCCCTCGTGACCTTGCGGGACGCGCTTCAGGACCGTGCCTCAGGCCCCTACGCGACCGCGACCACCAGGGTGTATGACATCTGCGACGCCAACGCCGCACGACTGGGCGAATTGGCGCTCACCTTCGACGGCGCCGGCTTCAACGGCCAAGAGGGTCGGCTCACCCTGACCGACGGAACCTCACTGGAAATCGATTGGTTCGGCCTCCTCGACACGGGAGAGATCGGCATCAGCATGTTCTCACCAGACCTATTGACCCAAGGCTGGCTCCAAGGGACCATGGCCGGCGACCGCAGCACGATCGCCGATGGGATCGTGGACCTCTGGGGCGTCTGCCCGCGAACCATAGCGCCGGTCACCGCGCAATTGGCGGGTCCGAACATCGAGCGGGCTCTGCCCGACCTGAATCCACTCCTGGGACCGTCGCTTCCCGCGCTGCCGTTGGGCTGGCCGTGGCAACTGGACGAACTGCTCGCCCGCGCCAGCGGCCTGGAAGATTGGGGCCTGTGAGGCTGTGGAGACGCAGTGTCTTGCGTCTCCCACAGAGGAAAAAAACGGAGAGGGCGGGATTCGAACCCGCGGTACCCTAAGGTACACTGGTTTTCGAAACCAGCACGATCGGCCACTCTGTCACCTCTCCGTACTATAGTCGCCCCCGACCCGCCCCAATCCCGGCGGGCCTGCCGACCGACCTCATACTCCGCCCATTGTAGCCGCTGCCCGCTCCCGATCAAGCCAAAACCGCCCCGACCCCGGCCCAGCCAAATTGGCTTTGTTTGACATAGTCCGGTCCAGAAGTGGCAAGTCTGAAGTGTGAAGTTGGGAAACCCGACACCCGGCCTGCGCCCCTTGACACTTGAAACCTCAAACTTGAAACTTGCTGGCCTGGATTGGCTTTGTTCTTCATCTCGCCCCCCGTTCTCAGGCCAGAAACACGCACAATTGGCTTTGTTTGGCGCACCAAGCTCCGGGAATTGGCTTTGTTTGGCATGCCCGCGGACGCAAATTGGGTTTGTTTGGCGCGCCGGCGCACCGCCCGCCCGTAGGGGCAGGCCCCCATGCCTGCCCTCATGACGACACGCTACCCATGCGACAGGGCAACCACGGGGGGTTGCCCCTACGGCCAAATTGGCTTTGTTTGTCATAGTCCGGTCCAGAAGTGTGAAGTTTGAAGTGTGAAGTTGGGAAACCCGACACGCGGCCTGCGCCCTTGACACTTGAAACTTCAAACTTGAAACCCGCCGACCCGAATTGGCTTTGTTTGTCATCCTTGCCCTCCCGCGAGCCGGGGGCTCGCGCGCGTCGTGCGTACCTCGAATAATCAATCATCAATAATCCCTAATCAATCCGAAGCCCCGCTTTGGATTTACGATTCACCATTCACGATTCACTTGTTCACTAATCATAGAACACAGCCGCGGCCCGTCAAGAGATACCCCGGAAATTGCCCTGGGCCCGAGCGGAACACGGACAAACCCTTTTCTGGTAGGCAGTTACACCAACACCGGATCCACGAAGGCCATCCAGGGCTGCCGGGGAAGTCGTCAGTCGTCGATCCGCGATAGTCAATTCAAGGGCCCGGATTGCACCCAACCGCAGGTCCGAAACCACTTCGTGAATGCGGAAGAGACAGGGACCGTCTCTGAGGGATACTGACGCCCGATTCGGAAGCGGTACTTTGCCATATTGCTCCCTCACGACATCACAGCTATAATCGCCGCGGGACACTGCGGTAGAGACAGTGGATGCTATGCAATGATCACACGTATATGGACCCGGCGGCAAGAAATGAAGAGACCATTCCTATTGGCTCAGGTCGCATTGAAAGCTTATGCCATTGCGTTCGCGTTTCTGTCACTTATTTCACTCCCAATCCTACTGACTCCGTCCATCGTAAACATCGCCTTTGTCCTTCTCCTGGTGGGCACAATAGTTGGGCTGTTGTCGATATCGAAAGGGTTGTCAGAAGCCAAGATATGGGCTCAGACTCTTGCCTACGTTGTCTTCGTCGGCTTCGCCGCTTTGACCATACCCGCACTCAAGTCGTCTATTTCAGATGAGACACTCCCTGAATTCGTATGGCCTCAGATATGGACGATCATCATGCTTTGTATCGGAATCATCGGCTTGTTGACGCAGAAGCCCGAAAAGCAGAAGAAGGACGCAGTGATGTAGGGCGGACCTTCGCCCACGGCAAGATAAACGCGATTGTCTATGGCGACAATAAAGGACCTCCATGGCAAAAACCGAACCGGTGAGCGCTGAGGAAGCTGAACTCCGGGCTGCTATCAAAGCTGTCCTGCAATCACCCAGCCGGAAGAAGCTGGTCATTGCCGGCCCTGGAACGGGCAAGACAACGCTCTTCAAACAGATGCTTGAGCTTGCCTCTGGAGAGCCAAATCAGCGCATCGTCCTCACATTCATCAACAACCTCAAAGATGACCTCGAAAAAGACCTTGAGGGGCTGGCTCAAGTATTCACGCTGCACTCATACTGCTTGGGTCTCCTTCACCGCAACCCGGCGCTCAGGGGCTCGCTGTCTCCAGACTTCTGCTGCTTTTCCGGGCTCGCCAGCCTAATCGCCGACGACTGGAAACTCATCAACGGAGACGAAGCCCCACACTTTGTTGGCGAGATGCGAAGCCTCGCGGAGGAGCATCACCTTTCGTTCTACCTCGCTCGCGGCCACTATTACGAAGCCGTGGATTTCGACGACAGCGTGTACCGCACTTTCGATGGTCTGTCGTCTGGACGCGCAGCACCTGAGAGCTACGACTTGGTGCTGATTGACGA
>CAYNQP010000538.1:0-3394 GCA_964399325.1 uncultured Pirellulales bacterium | reverse complement strand
TCATGACAGCCTGGGCCTTCCTTACTTTGTTGAAAAGGAATTCCTGCAAGATTCCTGACGGCTCAGCGGAGAATGACCTGGACGGGCACGAGAGGATTGCCCAACAAAAACAAGGAGCATCCTCGGCAACAAGATAGTGTGTCCAGACTTCAAGAAATCGTGTCTTATTGTATTCGACGACTTGCGATGCCGCACTGGCAAATGCCGCCGAGATGCGGTGATCATCGAACCAATACATGAGCAGCTTGCTAGATTCTATGTTGGGTTGCACATCGGCCAGTACCCACGTACGCAGAACCTCTTGCGGAGATCTGTGCGTCAGGAAGGCTACAAAACTGAGAGTGCTTGGTGTGACCTGCGCGTGGGGATGCCGAAGAGCTCGTCCCAGGATTCCCTCAGCGATTCGCTCGGTAGTAGGGTGCAGATTCAGTGTTTCACACAACACCCATCTGCCGGTCTTGGTGTCTCGGATACATTTAGGGCAGAATATAGCAATGTCAGTCAGGACACGCCAACAACATGAGATCAGGTCGCCAAGCGTTTTGAAGAAACAGTCATCATCGACGGCGAGATTGAACTTACGAGCAACCTTCCAGAGTCTTACGCATCCAGCGATGAGCCGATGTGCATCCTTAACATCTTTGGGAGTCCCCGTAGGCCAAGAGTACTGAGAAAGCCGTGGAAATGCGCACGCACAGATGAAGACGTCAACCGATTGGCACTCTATTGGTCCTCCACAAAGGAAATCTGTATAGAGATCGGCATCAAGGATTGAAGGCATGTACTCGACCGCCAGATGTTTCTCAACTAATAACCTCCAGTAATCCTCCACGGGCTCCTCAATAGGCCACACATCCTGGAGTCGGTCATTCCATGCCCGCAGTTGCTCGTGCGCTTTTTCGGCTGGACAGGAACTGACTTCTTTCAGAAGTTGGCCAAAAGCTGACTCGGATTGGCTATTAGTTTCTTCTGCCATTAAGACTCCTCACTACCTCTGCCATCTCTCAGCCCAAGTCGTTAATCGTGAGCCAGTAGTGTTGGACCTTGCTGACTTCGTGCCACGAGAACCGAATAGGGTCTCTTACCGGCTCCTGAAGTGTTGGATTCGTCGCACAGTTCGTGACGACATAGAGCCAGTAACAGTCTCGGCGGTCCTCGGCAGCACGTTTCTCATTCGGAGTCCACAGAATGGTACCTGTGGCGGCGGCAAGGCCCTTGACCTCGATCAGCCGCAATTCGCCTGAGTTAATGTCGAGGCTGGTGATATCATAGCCGAGGTTCTTCTCGTGGACATCGTAGACTTGGCGACCTCGCGCTTTCTCATGCTCTATGACGACGTTCATGGCGATGTCTTCCGTCTCTCGATTGGGCCGAAGATTGCGAAGGTCCGGCGATTGGCTCTCCGGGTGCGGCAGGATCAGCACACTGGTGATTCGCTCGACGGCCTGGAGAGACAGGGACTACTGCTGCTCAAGCTCCTTTCTTCGTCGTTCGCGACGGGCCAAGAGGTCAGCGTGGCGGTTCTCCGCCTGGGCCAAGCGTCCTTCCGATCCGGGAATACCTTTGCCAACGTCTTCGTGGGCCTTGCCGATTTCCTGATCTGCCCGCTGCAGCAACTCGGTCAGTGAGAGCTCGACGTGCTCAGCGATGCGTCTCACCTCCGCGAGACGCTCTGTACGGGCCTCCTCAAGGAAGGGTTGGAGGGCTTCATCGTGCAGCCACGCGGCAGGCTCAGGTTGAAGCGCAACGGCGGGAAGCTCGGCGGGTTGCTCGCTAGGCGTGAAATCGCCCAACATGCCGGGTTCGCGAAGCATAGGATCGCCTGAATCGGTCATTTCGACGGCGAAAAGCCGCTCGTGAACGACCTGGCCAAGGCCATCGACAACGCGGGCACGGTAGAAATCGACGCGGGATGGTGCCTCATGCTTGAGGGAATAGAAACAAGCCCCTGTTGAGAACGTGTCCTGGCCGGATTCAAGTGTGTGCCGTCTCACGGCCTCAAAGAAAGGATGGCCCGGCGTTATCCATTCAAGGCTGTTCTTCTCAGCCGTGTCCCTGTCCGCCGAACAGCGTGGGTACTTGTTGGCCAAGGGCGGCAGCTTCCAAGTCGGCTGTCGCTCGAAACGCCGCAGTGCTGGCGGCGTCCGGGCGGGTTCAAAGGTGTGAGGCAGGTTGTCTATGAGCTTGAGCTTCATAGGAACGTAGTCCGCTGCTTCGCAAATGAAGCGGGCGATGGTCTCAGGTACAACGCGGCGCTCCTGGGCCCTGGCCCGGCGCTCGATTAGCATTTCGAGGTTCAGCTTTTTGGAGGCAAGACCTTCAAGGGCGTTCTGGCAAATGGCGCGGAAACGGCCTTCATCGACATTTTCGAGCAGCCGTTCCTCAAGATCGGCGTCCCCGAGCTTGCCTGCATAGTAGTCACGCAAGACGCGTTCAACATGAGCGGACGGCAGAATCTCGCCGACCACGTTGAAGACAGCATCATCATCGAGCGCGTCACGGATTTCTTGGAGCTTCTCCAAGAGTCGCTGGAGAACTCGACCTTCTATGGTGTTGGTGGCTACGAAGTTGAAGATGAGGCAGTCTTTTCGCTGGCCGTAGCGGTGAATACGGCCCATTCGCTGCTCAAGCCGGTTGGGATTCCAGGGGATATCGTAGTTGAATAGGAAGTTGCACACCTGGAGGTTGATACCTTCCCCGGCGGCTTCCGTGGCAACAAGTACCTGGATGGTACCTTCGCGAAACTGCTGCTCAGTGTATAGTCGGGTTCCTGGTTGGTCGCGGGAGCCCGACTTCATGCTGCCGTGGATGCATCCGACCGAAAAACCCCAAGCCTTGAGCTTGTCCAGCAGATAGTCCAGGGTATCCTTGAACTCGGTGAAGATCAGCAGCCGGTTCTGGGGGTGATCGAAGAAACCTTCTTCGTGGAGAAGGGCCTTGAGTTTGGACAGCTTGGCCTCCACGTCGGCGGTCTCCACTGCCTGGGCCTGAGCGGCCAGTTGATTGAGTTCGACGATCTCTTCGCGTACTTGGTCTGCATTGGCCGCCAGCGTGATCGCTTCGAGCATCTCCTCCAGACGCTCCCGCTCTGCCTCCTCCATCTCTTCCAGTTCGTCGGGATCGGGCAGGTCGGGCGGGGCCAAACGGGCCAGTTCTTGGGCATGCTTCAGACCATCTTCTAAGCGTTTGCCACGTTTCTCAAGGCTGCGTCGCATGGCGTGCGTGCTGGAGGCCAGTCGGCGTTGGTAAAGAGACATCAGGAAACCCACGGCCCGTGCTCGTGGGTCGTCCCCTTCGGCAGCAGCCCTGGCACTCTGGCGTTTGACGAAACGGGTAACATCCCGGTAAAGGTCGAATTCAGCGCCGTCGATCTGAAAGACCACCCTGTGAGGAA
>CAYNQP010000537.1:0-3394 GCA_964399325.1 uncultured Pirellulales bacterium | reverse complement strand
CGCCGCGTTTGAGCGCCTCGATTTCCTCCGGCATGGTGCCGCCGATGTCCTCAATGGTCTGGCGGACGCGGTGGCCGACATCCTCGTGAGTTTCGTTGGCGACCTTCTTGCTCTTGACTCCGTCGCGGCGCAGCTTGTCATCCGTCTGCGTCGCGCGGAAGAGGTTGGCGGCAAGCTCCGTGCTGCCCATGTGGTCGAGGATCTGCTGGCTCTTCTTCAGACTCCGGCGCTTGTGGATGTCGCGGCTGGTCAGGCCCCCGTAGAGGCCCTTGTAGCCATGGTCCTGGAAGATGGCGTAGTCCTTCGGCTCGACCACGCCGGCGGACTTGGCGGCACCTGCCAGGCGGACGTTGTGGAGTTTCATCTCCTCACGCAGCAGCAGGCGCCGGTCTTCTTCTGTCGCTTGGTCCGTCAACTCCTGCCGCCGGGTCTGGACAGCAAAATAGGTCTGGCCCAAGGCGACGATCTGCTTCGAGGGATCGGCGTTTTGGACGACAAGGTAGCACGCGTAGCGGGACATGCATATAGTCGCTACCCGGCGCCGTCCACCCTTGCCTATCTCGATCATTTCGGTGATGTCAACGAAATGATCGTCGATCCGCTGGCCGCTGTTGAAACACGCCGTTTTGGCCTTCTTTACCACCTGGTCGAAATTGCGGTAATCCGCGTATCCGAGCACCTGGGCGAAGTCGCGGCTTGACCAGTATTCCGCCCCGGCGGCATTGGTACGCCGGATACACTCGAAGGGAGAAATGTTCTCCGGACCCGACAACCTATCTTCCTCATTCATAATGGCCTCCTATTTGGAGCATTATGATAGGCAGAGGCCTGCGGAAAGGCAAGGCTTTGTTCGTGAAGCGTGAAGGGTCGAGCGTGAAGCGTAGTTGTTTGGACGAAGGGGCGGGTTTTCGGTTGACGGGCGGTAGATGCTTGTGTAAGATGTCTATAGAACTAATGGTGTGGTATCAGATACAGGAATAGCGAGTCATGCCCAGCGAAATGCTAATCCGTGTCAGCCGGCGGAAGCCGAAACCGCTCCTCGGCCGCCTCCGGCCGGGGGCGGAGAACCCAAGTATGCGAAACAAAGCCAAATTCGGGGCGCTGGTGCGCCAAACAAAGCCAATGTGTGCGTTTCTGGCCTGGAAATGGGGTCCCGCGACGAAAGCAAACCCAATCCTGTGGAGCAAAGCCAATCGGCCGCTGGCCTGCGGGGGCGTCTTCCCAACGTTTCATCATTCCAGTATTCCATTTCGCGGGCAGGCCTGTCCCGAGCCCAGTCGAGGGAATGTCCGCGGCACGCGAAGGCGGGACGCCTTCGACACGGCAAGTGCGCCAAACAAAGCCAATTTCGGCTGTGCTGAGCCAGAAATGAGGGTCGAGCGAAGAAACAAAGCCAATTTGCAGGGCAAACCCGGTGGGGCGGCCGGCCTGCGTGTGGCCTTTGCCCAACGTTTTGTTATCCCACCACGCGGGCAAGATGCCCGCGGCACGCGAAGGCGGGACGCCTTCGACACGGGGGCGTGTGGTCAAAGGACCATGAATTGGCTTGCGGGGGCGCGGGTGGGCTCGTACAATCGGGCGGACAACGGACGAGAATTAGAAGGAAAAGTATGCTCGCGAGGCTGCATAGCGTGACCCTCGAAGGCATTGAGGGCGTTCTCTGCGAAGTGGAGGTGGATATTGCGCGCCGGGGCTTCGAGAAGCCGATCATCGTCGGCCTGCCCGATGCGGCCGTCAAGGAGAGCGCCGAGCGGGTTCACAGCGCCATCCTCAATTGCGGCTACCGGTATCCTAAGACCCAGTCGATCATCAACTTAGCGCCCGCCGACGTCAAGAAAGCCGGGCCGGCGTTCGATCTGCCCATTGCGCTGGGCATGCTCATTGGCGAGGGTGTGGTGGCGGCGCCTGCGATCAAGGACTATGTCGTCGTAGGCGAGCTGGCGCTCGACGGCAGGGTGCGCCCTGTCAACGGGGTCTTGAGTATGGCGATGACGGCCGCGGCGCACGGCTTTGGCCGCATGATCGTGCCTCTTGAGAATGCTCAGGAGGCCGGCGTGGTGCAGGATATCGAGGTCTTTGGCGTCGGCTCGTTGGCCCAGGCGGCCGGGTTTCTCTCCGACCAGCTTCCGCTCGATCCGACCGTGACTGACATCGACGAGCTTTTCGGCGTCGCATCGCATTATGAGGTTGATTTTGCCGATGTGAAGGGGCAGGAAAGTGTCAAGCGGGCGCTGACGGTAGCTGCGGCAGGGGCCCACAACATTATGATGATCGGCCCGCCCGGTGCGGGCAAGACCATGCTGGCCCAGCGCCTGGCGACCATTTTGCCTGGGTTGAGTCTGGGAGAGTCGCTTGAAACGACGCGCATCTACTCGGCCGTCGGATTGCTGAAGAGGGATCAGGCGCTCATGGCCACGCGTCCCGTCCGTGCGCCGCATCATTCCGCCAGTGGTCCGGCCCTGATCGGGGGCGGGTCCTTTCCGCGTCCGGGCGAATTGTCTCTGGCCCATTACGGGATTCTCTTTCTTGACGAGTTCGTGGAGTTTCCCCGGCACGTACTCGAGATGATTCGTCAGCCGCTGGAAGATGGTTTTGTCATCGTCTCACGGGCCAAGAAGACGACCCAGTTTCCCGCCCAGTTCATGCTGGTGGCCGCGATGAATCCCTGTCCGTGCGGATATTTCGGCAGTACGTTGCGGGCCTGCAAGTGTACGCCCAGCCAGATCGCGCGCTACCTCGCCAAGGTCTCCGGCCCGCTCGTGGATCGCATCGACATCCACATCGACGTCCCGGCCGTGGCGTTCGGCAAGCTGCGTTCGAGGGCCCGGCAGATCGACTCCGACACGCTGCGGGCCGGTGTCATGGCGGCCAGAGAGATCCAGACGCGACGCTTCGGTGACGGACGCGTCATGACAAACGCCCACATGAGCCATCGGCAGCTCGAAATATTCTGCAAGCTCGATCCGGCCGGCGAGTCGTTGCTCAAAGAGGCGATGGTCGAGTTGGGACTCAGCGCCCGCGCGCACGACAAGATCTGCAAGGTCGCGCGAACCATCGCCGACCTCGACGGCGTCGACGATATCCTGTACGAGCATATCGCTGAAGCCGTCAGTTATCGGAAGTTGGATCGGAAGCTATGATCGTGGTGGCGGAAGGCGACAAATTCGTTTCGACTCTGCCCGAGATGTCTGTCTCCCTTGCGAATGACGGTGTGATCGCTCCGTTCTTATGGGGTCATATCACAAGGTTGCAGAAAGCCGTCGTTTTTCTTCAACCCTCTCCACTCTCTCGCCGATAACACGGGTGAACGCTAAAAACGTCATGCTAATGGAGACGAAACATGGGGATTCAGAACTGGTCGGAAGACATCCTTCTGGTCGACTTGCCGCCGGAG
>CAYNQP010000536.1:0-3402 GCA_964399325.1 uncultured Pirellulales bacterium | reverse complement strand
CGTGGTCATGTTTCTGCTTGCCTATGTGGTGCCCGGCATCACGCAGATATTCGCGGAAATGAACCACGAGCTGCCCTGGCCCACCAAGCTGCTCATCACCCTCAGCAACTTCGTCCGAACCAACACGGTGCTCATTATCGTCGCGGTCTGCGGTAGTATCGCCGGTGCAGGGGCGTGGTGCAAGACGCGTGACGGTCGGATACGGTTGGACCGCATCAAGCTGAGGCTGCCCTTGTTCGGACCGCTGTTCTTCAAGCTGGAAGTGGCGCGCCTGACCCGAACCTTGGGGACACTGCTGAAGAGCGGCATTCCCGTCATCGCGGCCATTGACATCAGCCGGCGCGTCAGCCAGAACCACGTAATCGCCGAGGCGGCCAATACGATCAAGGACCTGGTCCATAAGGGCGAAACGATGGCCAACGCCGCGAGGGCCACCGGTATGTTTCCGCCGGTCGTCTTTCACATCATGGCCACCGGGCAGATGGCCGGGAATGTGGAGGATGGTCTCCTGGACATCGCCGAGATGTACGACACGGAGGTCGAGACAACCGTGCGGACCCTGACCGCTCTGCTGGAGCCCGTGATTCTGCTGTTGATGGGCGGCATCGTGGGATTCATCGTACTGGCCATTCTGTTGCCGATATTCGAAATCAATCAGGCCCTCTGACCATTGATTATTGATTATGGATAAGTGATTATTGTTTAGGACACCATCATGAACCAATCATCAAACATCAATCATCAATCATCAATTCACCGAGGCTTCACCCTCATCGAGTTGATGGTTGTCGTCGTGATTCTGGGACTGCTGGCCACGACTATTATGCCGAAGATTCTGGGCCGTCCGGAGCAGGCCCGGCGTGTGAAGGCCAAGGCCGATATACGGAGCATTCAGTCGACGCTGGCCTTGTTCAAAACCGATACGCACCGGTTCCCCACGACCTCAGAAGGTCTGCAAGCCCTGGTCACGAACCCGGGCGTGAAGAACTACAACAGCGATGGCTACCTCGAACGTGTCCCGACAGACCCGTGGGGCAACCCGTATGCCTATATCAGTCCGGGGCTCTACAGCAAAGACTACGACCTCGAATCCTTTGGCAAGGACGGCGAAGACGGCGGGACCGAAGATGATGCCGATATCGAAAGCTGGAATATCGAGGACTGATGAGCTTGTACATGTTGTGCCGCTCGCAGTTGCCTGAGGGATGATGAGCCGATTGACGACGACAAGAACGAAGGCCTTCACCTTCATCGAAGTCCTCATGGCGCTGGCCATTGCGTCCATCGCCCTGCTGGGCCTGCTCAGGCTCCATCTCGTCAGCATGGCGACAGCCGACGCCGCCCAGGCCATGACGCAAGCCGTGTTCCTGGCCCAGGAGAAGCTCGCTGAAGCCTCCGTGTCGGGCTATCCCAAGCAAGGAACAAGCTCGGGCGCCGTCGAGACAGACGGCCTTCGCTTCGTCTGGAAGACGGAGATCGCCGACGTGGGCTCGCGAGCCGTAGGCAGTCTTCCCCTGAAGGGTCTTCGCGAGATACGCAGTGCTGTCACGTGGCAACGGGGAGCCGACCAGAAGAGCGTACAAATGAACACGTATGTGGCCGACAGCAAAACAAATGACCAAAGACCACAATAATACGGGTTTCACCCTGATCGAGCTGCTCGTCGCGCTGGCGATGGTTGCGGTCATCGTCTCGATGGTCTATGGCAGCTACGCCGCGACGTCCCGGTCCCTGGAGGTCTACGACAGTCGATTGGACTGCTCGCAGCGGGTCCAACTCACGCTGCGTCTCATGACTCGGCAGATTCGTTGCGCCCACGCTCCCACCGAACCCAACGACGGAGAATCTCTCTCGGCGCAGGCCGGCAAGACACCGGCGGTGACAGACCCAACCTGGGTCAAAGAATCGGCCCTCGTTTTTCGTGGTGACTCCCAAAACGGACGCGGCGAGATTCTCCAGTTCATGACAACCGCCGGACTCGGAGGGGGTCCGACGGCGCCACAGAGGCTGTCCTATACGAGGTATCGATACGACCGCACCACAGGGACTCTCTCCATCGACCTGGGCGCAGGCCCACGCGAGCCTGAAGACAGCAGCCCACATTGGCGATTGCTGCTGGACCACGTCAAGAGCATTGACCTGGCATTCCACGACGGGCGGCAGTGGCAGCAGAAATGGGACTTCGCACCGCACCAGAGACTCCCGCAGGCCGTGAGCATCAATCTCACCGTACTCGACAAGGCGGGTCGCGACCACCACGTGGGGACCACAGCATCCATCGGCCGCCGAGTCTCCCAACCGCAGCAGGCCTCCAAACAGACGAGTGGGGGCAAGAGATGATGAGACGAAACACACTCAAACATAGGCAAAGCGGCTTCGTCCTCATCCTCGTGTTGGGCATGGTCATTCTGTTGTCGGCCTTGCTGTTCGGTTTCAACCTTAAGACCCGCACCAGCTTGACCACCGCCGATGGCTTCCGGGGGTCCGAGCAGGCACTGAATTGTGCCCGAGCGGGCGTGAGCATTGCCGTCGCGGCGGTCAGAGACGTCAACGACCTCTATGCGGACCCCAGGTTCGACAAGTTGCGCAGTGGCAAGGAGGTATTCGTCATTGATGAGGGGACCTGCTCGCTGACTATCACTGAAGAAAGCGGGCGGCTCAATGTCAACACTCTCAAAGACAAAGAAGGCCATATCAATCGAAAGCGTGTGGACCAGCTTCTCAAACTCATCGACCTTCTGAACCGTCGACGAGCCGGCTCCAAGCGAATTGGATACGGCATCGCCGCCGCCATGATCGACTGGACCGACCCCGATGACGAGGTTACGCAACTGCCCTTCGTGAAGGTTGAAAGTCTGGGGGCCGAGAGCAGCTATTACAGAACCCTCGACCCGCCGTACCGGTGCAAGAATCAGCCGATAGACGTCATCGACGAATTGCTCCAGGTCAAAGGCATGACACCGCAGACCCTGGACCGCCTGCGGGACTATCTCACCGCGGCGGGCGACGGGCGGATCAACATCAATGCCGCACCCCAGCTTGTCATCGAGTGCTTGTCCGAGCAGATGGACTGCACGCTGGCCCAGATGATCGTCCGGCGACGGGAAATCAAGCCGTTCAAGAGCGTGGCGGAGATCAAAGACGTGCCTGGTATGACCGATAATATCTACGTGACGATCAAGGACACCATCGCCGTCAGTTCCGCCGAGCGATATTACCGTGTCTGCGCCCAGGGAAACGTCGAAGGCCATCATTGTCGAATTGAAGCCGTGTTGCGAAGAAACACGCAGACCGCGAATGTCGATATAGTTCTGTACCGGGAATCTTGAGCACGAGTCTCTCTGGTCCGGCTTCGGGGGAAGGGCAAGAGATTGAATCATGGCGAAGAAATCGATCGGCATA
>CAYNQP010000535.1:0-3405 GCA_964399325.1 uncultured Pirellulales bacterium | reverse complement strand
AGATCATGAATAGCTGACATTCCTGTAGCCGACCCGGAGAACGCTCGCGCCTCGTTCCCCCTCGCCGGCAGGGAATCTGAGTTCAATTCTGCCTCTCCCTCCCGGACAGTACGCGCGCCGACACCCGTTTCATCGCACCGCCGCATCTCAAGACCGTACAAACGGGGTCAGAACCGTTGCCAAAACAACGATTTCTGCCTTTAACTTCTCGGACAGCTCGTACTACAATAGGACATCTTCGACCATTATTGCGGGAGAAAAGACAATGGAAGGTCAAGCACAGAACAAGCCAACCGTACCGTGGAAACGCAAGTCCAGAAAATGGCGTTGGGTGACGTTGGGCCTCCTGGTCGTCATCGTCCTGGCCCTAATCCTCGGGCCGGTCTACTTGTCCTCCGACGGTTTCAAGCGGATGATCCAGGCGAAGATCGGCCGCTCCACCGGAGGCACACTTGACATCGGCGACCTTTCGGTCGGCTGGTTCAAGGGAGTCCAGGTGTCAGACCTCATTTTTCGCGAGGCGGCCGGCTGGGCCAGCGTGAGTGTCAAGGCCATTGGTGCTCAGCCACGTCTGGGCGCGCTGCTGGGTGGTACCCTTTCCCTGGGTCAGACCGTTATCGACAGCCCACAGATTGAGATCGACCTGCGGAAGCGTCCCGCCGCCACGCAAGTCGCCCCGGCCCAGCCGAGTCAGACGCGAACCTCCGGCTTCGCTCTGCAGGGCGACATTGCCATCAACAGCGGCAGTGTTCGTCTGACTGACCTGCAAGGCAAGACCGTGAGCATAGGGGACATCGAGTCGAGACTGAGCGTTCGCCCTCCAGGCCAAACCTCGAGCGTCCAGGTGGACATGGTCGTGGCCGATGCAGGCGAAGAGGCCAAGATCCACGCCGCCGGCACGGTCCAATCCACCGGCTGGACACTCAAAGGCACTAGCGGCGATGTCGCCGTCGAGGTTAACGATCTGAACTTGGACTCGCTGGCCGCCGTCTTCGAGTTGGCCGGGATTGACTTGGAGGCTAGGGGCCGGCTTTCTGCCGACATCAAAGGCGCCCTGCAGGACGGTACGGCGCAGAACCTCACAGCCACCGTCAGGGGGCAGGGCTTGGATATCGGCGGCCCGTCGCTCAAGGGTGACCGACTGCAAACCTCCGAACTGAGTGTCAACGCCAAGCTGACCCGGCAGGGCCAGGCCATACGCATCGAGCAATTGGACGCCCGCACGGACTGGGCGTCGGTCAACGGCACCGGAACCATCCCGATGACCGTCACATCGCTGACCGGTCTTCTCGGGAGCGATTCCGCCTATGATCTCAAGGGCAGCTTTGACTGCGACCTGGCCGCCCTGCTATCACAGATGCCGAACACACTTGGACTCAAGCAGGGCATGAAGATAACCGCCGGCAAAGCCAGCGGAAGCGTCAACACAACCACCACCTCAGGTCGCGCGACCATCGTTGCAGACACCAAGATAGTCGATTTGGCCGGAGAAGTGGACGGGAAGGAGTTGAAGCTCAGCGAACCGGTGACAGCCAGCGTGAAGCTCTCCGCGGACGAAAAAAAGGCCCAGCTTGACGCCCTGAATATCTCGGCCGCGTTCGCCAAGATCACCGCCAGTGGTGATTTCGAGCGTATCAGGTACGATGGCACACTTGACCTGGCCAAGTTCCAGTCCGAACTGGGCCAGTTTGCGAACCTCGGCCCCTACCAGATGGCCGGCGACGTGGCAAGCAACGGTCAGGTGTCCATCGCGAACGACAAGATCGCCGCCACGGGCACGGCGTCGCTCAAACAACTCGTTCTGACCTCGGCCGACGGCAACAGCGTCTCCGAGCCGGCCGCCGATATCGAGTTCGCCCTCGGGCTCGACCAGGCAGAGCACCGGCTGAGTATTGAAAGCGCCAACGTCAAGGGCAGTTTCGGCGACGTCACCATCACCGGCGCGACGGTTCCACTCGGTGAGGCGGCGTCGACAGCCATGAAGGCGGACGTAGCCGTGCGTAACCTCGATCTGGCGAAGGCAAAACCGTACGCCGTTTTCTTCGCATCGTTACCCAAGAACATGGATTTGTCCGGCATTGCCGCCTCGCAGTTGGCCATCACGGGTCAGAATAACACCTACCGCATTCACACCGATGACACCAAGATTGAGAATCTCAGGTTTGCCGCGCCCGGGAAGGAGCCCTTCGCACAGAAGCAGGTGACGCTGTCGTGCGACGTGCAGATCGATCCAAGCGAAAAGACCATCAATGTCGAAAAGCTGCTGCTCGAAAGCCCGCAGATAAAGATTACCAAGGGCGAGATCAAGAAGACCTCCAAAGGAAACGAGAATCAGATCCAAGGATCGTTCCAGGGCGAATGCGATTGGGCCGCGGTCGGGCAAGCCGCCTCGGTCTTTATGCCCGAAGGACTGGAACTGGCCGGACGAAGACAAATATCCGCAGACTTCGCGAGCACCTATCCGGCGAATGAGCCCAACATGCTCATGGCCAATCTCAACGGCACAGCGTCGACAGGCTTCGACAGCGCCGCCTACATGGGACTGAACGTCGGCCCCACCAACGTGGACATCCGCATCGACAACGGGCTGATGCAGATCGAACCGTTCACCACCACCGTCAACAACGGCCAGCTCGACTTCGCCGCCCAGGCGGATTTCCGAGAGAAAACGCCGCTGCTCCGGACCCCGAAACCGCTGATGTTGGCCAGGGGCGTCGAGATCAACCGCGAAATGACAAGTAAGCTGCTCCAGTATGTCAACCCCCTGTTCGCCAACCTCTCCGGCGTCAGCGGCATCGCCAATTTCGAGTGCCAGAAGCTGGCCATTCCGTTGGCCGCGGGCATGGACAACAAGACCGAGGTTGTCGGCACCATTTCCGCCAGCGACATCGTGGTCGAAGCTTCGGGCTTGCTCAGCCAGATCCTGACGGCCATGGGAGAGCGCACCAGCGGGGACAAGTTGACGATTCAACCCACGAATATTGTTGTTCAAGACGGCGTTGTTCGATACGACAGTATGGAGGTAGACATCGGGGAAAACCCCGTCACTTTTGGTGGGGCCATCGGGCTGGACGGGCGACTGAATATGACCGTTACGTTGCCTTGGACGCTGGCGGGCCGTACGGTGCGGATCGGCCAAGGACAGCAAGGCCAGCGTATCGAGGTCCCCTTGAAGGGAACGATCAACCGGCCGGAACTGGACCTTGAGCGGCTGCTTCAGAACCAACTCTTGCGCGGCATCGAAAGATTGTTCAATCGGTAGAAGGTAGCCCATGAAGTCATTGACAGAACTGTTGACCACACCCACGACGCAATTAGGCCGGGCCAGCCGCTTTCTGGTCTTTCAGATCAAGTTGTGGTCGCACTGCGTCCGGCTTCTCGAACGCAATCGTGCCGGCCAGCAGG
>CAYNQP010000534.1:0-3406 GCA_964399325.1 uncultured Pirellulales bacterium | reverse complement strand
CAAAGGTTAGAGGTTCGAATCCTCTCGGGGATAGTGGGCATCGCACCGACCGGCGCACTCTTTGGAACCAGAACTGCCGTTGCATTTTTCGCCGTCCTGATAGCACATGCGGCCCTGTCGGAAGCGCATGTTTTTCTGTCATCCTAGGGATTTTTGACTTGACATTGTCGCGCTTGCAGTTATAGTACGTCTGAGCACAAGAGAAACAAACAGGACAATGTTGCTCAGCATATTGGTTACGTCTGACCTTAGGAGGAGGTGCCGTGACGCTAACCCGAAACACATGCTTGCTTGGCGGCCAGGAATGGGTGCGGCCGAGACGTTGTTTTGCCCCGTCCCCTCAACAATACGAAATCATTGGCCGTGTTCCGCCCTCCAGATCTGACCCGCATGTTGCCAAGCAACTCCACGCGCCCGCAACGAGGATGCGCGCCGGCGCAGGATGCTCACGCCGCAGATCTGGTGTGAATGATCGTGTTCGATTGGTTGTTCACACGTCCGCTCACAGGCCGGATTACGGGAGCAAAACGAACCGAGTTTGATTGAAGAACAGATACGTGACGTCCGGGGGGGCGGAAGGATGCGTACCGGCCTCTATGGATAGGGGGCTTCTGGATGGACACAGTGAAAATGTCGCAAGTGCAAAATGGACTCTCACACTAACGGATTGGAGATTGGGGCACTTTGCGACTGGGAGACAAGGGTGACGAAAAGACCTTCTTGACGCGACCATGTCTCCCTTTTTCTTGGAACGTATGGGCACTGCGCCTCATGGTGTTGCGTAATGCGACAAATGGGCGAGCGGGCCCCTTGAGAGTAGAATCGCAGAGGGCTGTCGCTGCACGGCGCGCCGTGCCTTGAGGTTGAGGCACTTGGTGTCCTTGGGGATTGGAGGACGGGTATGCTGATTCTATCCCGAAGGTGTGGCGAGAGCATCATCATAGGTGACGATATCGAAGTCTTTGTGGTCGATATCGGCGACGGCAAAGTCAGGCTTGGCGTTGCCGGTCCCGCCTGGGTGCCGGTCCATCAACGTGAACGCTATGACGCCAGACAGCACGCACAAGTATCAAGCGTCGGGCCGGCAACCGAAAACACCCGCGCCGGGCAAAGGCAACACGCTCTGCCAGTCGGCCTGTCTCATAACATCTGATCTTTCTCCCTGGGGTATTCCGGCGTTTCGCTCTCCGTGGCGCGCCCGATAACACTTCCCTGATGCGCGCGTTCCGCCACAGGCAAACATCGCGGTGGTTTTATCCGACCAGAGTCTCGCGGTGGCCGAGAGGCGCGATCCTTCGCAAGGCTTCCCGTCCGATTCTCGTCGATCCATTCTCAAGCGGTTCTCCCGTTCTGTCGATGAGCAAGCGCGGCAAGGGGCCGCAAATATCCTTGAGAATGGAGACAAAGACCATGAGATGCAGTTCGATCAGCACCTTCACATTCGACCTGAGCGACGAACAGAGACAATTGTGTGTGTGGGTAGCCGAACAGGCTCGCGATGGGGTCAGTCGGGCCCGCTATCTGGACGTCAAGATGACCATGGATGTCGGCGACGATACGGACATCACACGCATCTTGAGAGAGATAAGGGAACGCCGGGATAGCATTTACGCCATGGTTGACTCACCTATCGTCAACACCGCGAATCCCTATTTCGATCTCCACGCCGATGCCGACCACATTTGGGACGACTACTGCCACGCCGAGGCAGAACTGCTGGGCTCGGATTTCGACCCCGAGGATTCACGCGAAATCAATGTGTTTTGTCACTCCGGATATGACAGCGTGACATGCGCTGTCTGACGCTTCATTCGGACGGGGTGAGTTAAGCCGCAGTACACATGAGAGGTGGGTATAATGAGTGCGCCGCAGAAAGCAGACATGAAAGAGCAGCCGCTTGGCTGCTATCGTCTCTGGGTCAGGCCGAAAACGTCGGAGAAAAAGGCGAAGAAACGGGGCCATTCGGTCCTCGGACCCTATTTCTCAAATTCCAAGCGCTAACCCCTTTCCTCAGCAGCATCGTGGATCACCGACTCACGCAGGGTGATTCCCCCACGGCGCCGTAGGGCAATTGGGCGGCTTCACCTTGGCAGTTTGGCGATTGCCCGCCCTCATGTGCCGACGGGGGGCGTTGGCCACTCCGTAGAAGGCAAGCAGGGTGGTTTTGAGCCCGTCCTGGTGTTCCGTATGCTTTCCATGGATGGCGCCGCGCGCAGTTCCGGCTCTGGGATCGTTGCAGATGCAAGTCGGAGCGGCCGGTCTGCAGCGCATTTCGCCGCCATGGGGGCAGACGCGCAATGCCTTACGGTATCTCGCAAAGACGCAGTCCGGCGCACATCGAAGAGGTGGAGCGATCTTCACCTGAGCAACTGCCGACCACAGGTGTCCCATGCCAAGGTCCGAGAAGTCGCCGCAGGCACCTGACTTGGGCTCTGGGAATCGCTGCGATTGCGCTCATGGTTGTCTTCGGGCTCATCGAAGCCGGGTTCATCGATCTTGATGCGGTGCGGGCGTGCGTTCTGAGTCGTATCGCCGGAGTCTACCCGGATCGTGCCAACGCCTATGAATTCCTGAGCAAGCACTACAACACGGCGGGCCGCACCAAAGACGCTGTGGATGCATGTGAAAAGTTGGTCCGGGTAAGGCCGAACGATCCTCAAGCACGAGCCTTGCTCGGTGATGCCTATCGAGAGGTGAGCCGTCCACAGGAGGCCATAGCCTGTTACGGTGAAGCCCTGAGCTTGGATCCGAACCTCTATGAGGCGCATCTGGGTCTGGGCAGGGTCTACGCCGCCATGAATCTCCATGCGGAGGCCCTTGATTCATACAAGCAAGCTGTGCGAGTTCGTCCCGATTCAGCCCCGGCCCACGTGGCGCTGGGTCTTGCCTTGTCTAATCTCGGCCGGTTCGAAGAGGCGATGCAGGCCTTCAAACAGGCCAAGGAGTTGGACCCCCAAGTTAGCGAAACGCAGGTGTTCTCGGGAAAGGCCTACCTTGAGGCCGGACTGTGCCAGCAGGCCATCGAGTGTTTCCGGGACGTCGTCCTGATCGATCAAGGTCACGCGCAAGCCCATTACAATCTGGGCCGGGCCTATCTCTCGGTGGGAGACGTCGATCTGGCTCATCAGGAACAGCGCATCCTGGAAGAGCTGGACGCGAACCTGGCGGGTCAACTGCGTGATCTGATTCATCCCTGACGGGCAAGTCGCCCCAGCCACGAAGCCCCATTCTACTGCCGTCCATCGCTTACCTCGGCTTGACAATGGCCTTCTCTTGGCCAAACCCCGGCAAGGGTGTGACTATATTTTCTGGCAGAGTGCAATTCCTTTTGCGACAACGCCTTGCGCTGAATCTGTCATCCTGAGCATCGCGAAGGATCTGGGTCGGATACAGGAACAGGCTACGT
>CAYNQP010000533.1:0-3408 GCA_964399325.1 uncultured Pirellulales bacterium | reverse complement strand
ATCTGGCAAAAAGCCTTGTTTACCTGCACCTTGCCGCTGGGGAGGGTGATCGATTTTCCGACGACAGAATAGTCAAATACGTACTTGAACTTGTCCTCGCTCTCTCGCAACGCCTCTTCGGCCCGCTTGCGCTCGGTGACATCGTCATAAATCGCCACCATTTCCCCGTTGAGCAGTTTGTAGACGTAGTTTGTGCGCCAGCCGAGCACGCGATCATCACGGTAGATCCCGATGGGGTGATGCTCCGGCCGGCCGGTCCGCCACACGCGCCGGAGCACGTCGAGCAGGCCGAATTCCTCGACGCTGGGAAATACCTCGGTGAGGCGGCGGCCCAGCAGCGTCGCCCGCGGTGTGGAGTCGATTCGTTCGGCGGCTTGGTTGAAGTCTTTGAATACGAAATCCTGGCCGTCGTTGGCCGCTTCATAAACCGCCACGCCGCTGCTCATGTGGTCGAACAACTCGCGGAAGCGGTTTTCGCTTTCGCGGAGCTTCTCTCGCGACCGCATCTGCTCGGTGATATCGATCAGCACGCCGCGAATGCCAATGACGGCGTCCCCCTTGGTAATCGGACGGCTGGACGTCTGTGCCCAGCGGATGCCCCCTGTCTTGGTCAGCGTACGGAACTCGCTGCGGTAGGTCCTACCGTTCAACCCGTCTTGGAACGCCTGCTTCACAGTCGGGACGTCCTCGGCAACGATGAAAGGCCAGAAGGACCGCCCGATGAGCTCCGAAGGAACGTAGCCCCACCCCCGCTCCACGGCCGGGCTGATGTACGTGATCACCCCGTTGACATCCACGCCGTACAGAACGTCATTGATGCCCTCCACCAGAACGCGAAACGCCTCGCGGGACTCCCGCAAAGCCTCCTCCACCTGCTTGCGCTCGGCTATGTCACTCATCACGACGCGGCACACAGGGGCACCGTCGATGTCCTGCGCGGCGGTCGCTTCCAGACGCGCCCAGAAGACGGCGCCGTCGGGCCGCAGCATCCGCAACTCGCAGACCTGCGACGCGCCCGTTTCGAAGAGTCGCTTGTGGTGAAGGTCGTAGATGTCCTGATCCTCTTTGAAGATGAACCGGGTTACCGGCTGCTCGTTCAGCACGCCCCGGCCCACGCCCAGCAGGGCGGCGGCGGTGAGGTTGGCTTCCAGGATGAGCCCCTTCTCGCTGAGGGTGCAATAGCCCACCGGAGCCAGATCGTACAGGTCGAAGTACCGCTCCCGCGAGACCTCCAGCCCCGCCTGGCTCCGGCGCAGTTCTTCCTTCTGCGTCTCCAACGCGATCTGGTGTGCCTGCGGTTCGTGGAGCAACCGCTGGATTTCCTCGGGTCCCAGCGTCTCCGGATGCGAACCTTCTATGGTGCGGGCTCTTTCCTCGGCTTGTCGGCGCAGGGCCCGTCCTTCGTCCGGCGCAGGATTTTCCGCACGATTGCCTTTGTCCATATTGTACCCATCCCAACTGGCTGTCCTACGGTCAGGATCGAATCAGGTTCACTGTAAATGCCACGGGTCGATAGGAAAATGGCTATCCGGGGAACTTGGGGTGTGCGGCATCATTTCTTGATGGTTTGGCGGTGGGGTCGGCGTTATGTTGGGATTTATGGTCGGCATTGGAGGTAGGGAATGAGATTCCTCTCTTTTGCCAACGCTCTGGAAGAGGAGATGCATCTGTGGATCGCTCCAAACTCACTCTAAAGCGTTGGGCATCACAGGGGTCATTTCTGCTCATGCTGCAATTTTGTCTCACGGCAAACGCGCGTGCAGACGTCGATCTGCTGTTGACCACGCCGCCGGCCGGGGCCAGACCCTGGGAATTGGGTTTGTTTTGCATAGTCGCCGTGTCGAAGGCGTCCCGCCCTCGCGTGTCGCGGGCATCCTGCCCGCGGTGAAGATGGAACGGCGGATGCAGGCCAGCCGCAAATTGGGTTTGTTTCTTCACTCGACCCGCACTGGGCTCCCCCAAAAGGGGTGAATTGGCTTTGTTTGGTGCAACCACCGTGT
Organism: uncultured Pirellulales bacterium; assembly: GCA_964399325.1. GTDB lineage: Bacteria > Planctomycetota > Phycisphaerae > Sedimentisphaerales > Anaerobacaceae > JAFGLV01. The sequence continues at coordinate 1,408 of CAYNQP010000533.1, read as the reverse complement.
CGAAGGCGTCCCGCCTTCGCGTGTCGCGGGCATCCTGCCCGCGCAAAAAGCGGAGTGTTGGACAGAGACCAACGGCGTAAGTTGCGTTTGTTTCGCACAATTGGCTTTGTTTTCCCGGCGGAGCCTCGTTCTTCCCTAAAACGGGGGAAATTGGCTTTGTTTGGCGCAACTGCCTCCGTCTGCGGAGGCAAATCCGAAGTCCGAATATGGAAACTCGAAACCAAGGCGAATGATCGAGGCCCAAGACCCTAAGACGGCCCCGCCAGTAGGCGACCACGTTTTTGTCATTGTGGGTTTGGATTTTGAATTTGTTTCGGATTTCGGGTTTCGTGCTTCGAGTTTCACCAGCCATGCCCGCCCCTTGGGACCCACCATTTCCGATCTTCTGTTCAGTCACGCTTATAATACGATGTTTGACAGATAGTGTACAAACAGTTCTGTTGCCCGTAAAGAAAAATACCCACCCCCGGCCGAATTTCCGGCCGGACCACAACGCTTCACGCATGACGCTTCACGAGGTTCGGCCGGACAGCATGCCCCGAAGGGACGCATTCACGCGGAAATCAGGCGGAAACGACGCAAAAGATGCCGAAAAAGTACCGGGCATGACCGAAAACGACACGAAAATGGCGCCCCGCGACACGGGGATAGACCTCGCTCATCGACTCCGGGCCGTCGCCCCCTTTGCCGTGCTGGGTTTCTCCGGTGACTGACTCGGCAGGGAAACTGGCATCGTCCACTGAGACCTGAGCGGCCCAAAGCCTGGGCGAAGGTGCCAGCCCTGGCAAGAAATCACGTTGTCCTGGCCATCGCGAGCATGCGGCATGGTGCCGGGACCAAGTATCCCGTTGCCGTAATGGATGACTGTCACGAACGTCAGCGCTCACCCTCGAGGGTGCCGTCTCGACACCCGAGTAGGGTGAAGCGCATGGTTAGCAGGTTCTCTTCTTCATCACGTATGCACGTCCACCGCTCGTTAGGCCGAAGCTTCCGCTGCCGGAGCCAACGCCGACGGTGAGTTGGCGAGCGAACTTCTCTCGGAAGAGCAGATCGAAGTGGTAGTGCACGATTCCTTCTTCTAGGCCAAGCTGAGACGCGATCCATTCAATGGAGATGCCGTCGGGACTCGCGAAAAGCATGTCGAGGATTCTCTCCGTTCTATCGTCAAAGCCTTCGGGTTGTTGGCCGGGTTCTTGGACCTTCTGTTCTATGGATTGCAGACGCTTGCGGAGGTCGTTGTTCTCGGTTTTGAGGGCGTTACTTTCTTGCGTCAACGACTGGACCTTGTCGTCAAGGAGGGTGATTTTCTCCTTGAGTAGATCAATCACATCTTTGCTGAGGCCAGCAGTACTTGCTATCCTGATTGCCTCTTTGGCGATATCGGTTGCGCTCATTGTTATTTCCCAAT